>JAFAVH010000285.1 GCA_019242655.1 Methylobacteriaceae bacterium | reverse complement strand
CGGCCGGCGCCTCGATGTCGATGCCGGCAACGGCAACCACGCCGCCAAAGGCGACGCGCAGCTGGTGAGCGCTCAACGCGGCGCCCGCGCCGGCGAGATGCGCAAGTGCCGGCTCAGGGCCGTATCCGCGCGCGGTACATGCCGGTGAGCGCCACAGGCGCTCGAACATCCCGGCTATGCCGCCCGGCGCGATCCACAAAACGACGAGCAGCGCCGCGCCGAAGACAAGCAGGCGGTACTCGGCCAATCCCGATAGCAGTTCAGGCAAAAGTCCGACCGCAGCGGCACCGATAAGCGGTCCCCACGTGCGCCCCGCGCCGCCGACCACGACGGCGAGCAAGAACAGAATCGATTGTGAGAACGGAAAAGAGCTTGGGGCAACGAAGCCGGTCAAAGGCGCCTGCAGACCGCCGGCAAGTCCGGCAGCAGTAGCGGCTAGGACGAAGGCCGCCGTTCGCACCGGCAACAGCGCAATGCCGATCCCGCGCGCGGCGGCGGGCGCCGAAGCAACAGCGCGCATGGCCAAGCCGAGAGGACTGCGCGCGAGCATATAGAAGCCGGCGATTGCCAACGCGGTGACGGCGCAGATCAGGAAGGCCATCCCGCCGGTCGGGAAAGGCGCGGGGATTCCGGACAAGCCGCTGGCACCTCCGGTCAATCCCGCCCATTCGACGCTGACCGACTCGACAATGAAGCCGAAAGCGATCGTCACCATCGCAAGATAAGGTCCGGAGACACGCAGCGCCGGAATGGAGAGAATCGCCGATATCGCCGCGACGATGACGAGCGTGAGCGGCAGCGCGATCCAGAAACTGAAGCCTGCTTCTGTCGTCAGGATCGCGACGCTATAGGCACCGAGCGCGACAAATCCGGCTTGACCGAGCGAGACCTCGCCGACGAGACCGTAGAGAATGTTGAGGCCGATGCCGACGAGAGCTGTCGCTGCCATCAGGCCGAGCAAAAACGCGTAATAGCCGGGCGCGAACCGGCAGATAGCGGCGGCGGCGACAAGCAGCACCGCCAGGCAGCATGCAAGCAGTTTCATACGCGCGCGAGCGCCTTGCCGCCGAAGAGACCAGATGGGGCGAGCGCCAGCGCGACGATCACCGCCGCGAAAGTGACGATTTGCGTGCTACTCGAGCCGAGCCAAGTCGTCGCACTCGCTTCGACCAAGCCATAGGCCAAGCCGGCGATCACCACGCCCCAGGGGTTTGTCAGTCCGCCGAGGATTGCGACGGCGAAGGCCTTGATTCCGAACAAAGTGCCCATGTCGTAGGCGACATTGAATAGCGGCGCGACGAGGATTCCGCCGACACCCGCCAGCAAGGCGGCCGCGGCAAATGTCAGGGCGATCAGGCGCGTGACATCGATGCTCATCAATCGTGCTGCGTTGGGGTTCCCGACCGCGGCGCGCAGCTTGAGGCCAAGCGCGGTTCGCCGCATGCCGAGATGGACCAGGCCGGCCAATCCGAGCCCGATAATGGGAATGATGATCTGCAGCGGAAAAATGCCGATGTTGCCGATGACCCACGGCTCATCGGCAAGCGCGGATGATAGAGCACGCGGCTCTTTACCGAAGAGCGACATCACGACGTTGTCGAGAACGATGCCCAAGGCGACCGTCGCCATCAGCCAGGCGTTCGAGCCGCGCGATATGAATGGACGCACCGCGATCCGCTCGACGATGAGCCCCCAAAGCGCGCAGCCGAGAAGTGCCAGAGCAATTGCGATGAAGAACGGCCAGTGCAGACTCACCGACATCACGTAGCAGAGGACTGCGCCCAGCATCACCGACGAACCTTGCGCAAAGTTCACTGTCCCCGAAACGGAGAAGGTCAGGGTGAAGCCGAGCGCAATCAGTCCATAAATGCTTCCCAGTCCGAATCCCGAAATGAGCGCAGTGCCGAGCATCCTCAGCCGGTCACCGGCTCGATCTGTTCGCCGTTATAACGCACCATGACGTAGTCGTTTTCGTTGAGCGCGTCGTGGTTTGCGTCGGTGAATGGCTTCACATAATCTTTGATGAGGCCCTTATAGTTCTCGATGCCGAGGAAGCCCTCACGCATCGCCGACCCCTCCGTCGACCCGGCTTTGGCAATTGCCAGCGCGGTAAGCTGCATCGCATCGTAGGCGTTCGCGACACCGACAGGCGGCGCCACATCCCCCGGACCCTTGATATCCGGATATTTCGCCATGAGTGCTGCCAGCACTTTCTTACCGATGTCGCTTTGCTGGCCGAAGAAGCTGTAGGTCTGCACGAAATGCACCTTACCGGCCCAGGAACCGGCAAGCTCGGGAAAGCGCCCGCCGGAGATGCCCCAGTGCGAGACGATGGGAACGCTCCACGCGGAACGCTGCAGCGATTTTATCACTTGCGCGCCCGGCGCCGCATTGCCGACGAGGATCAACGAGTCCGCGCCCGCGGCACGCAGCCGCTGCAGCTGCGGCGTCATGTCGACATCTTTCTCTTCAAACTTTTCGCTGCCGGCAAGCTTAATACCGGCGGCGTCCGCTGCAGCGCTGAGACCGGAGAGATTCGACTCACCCCAGGCATTGTTGACGAGAATGAGTCCAGGCGATTTTGCGCCGAGCCGGCTCATCGCATATTTGATCAGCGCTTTATCAACGAGCACGTCGACCGCCGAGACGCGGAAGACATAGTTCGGATTGGCATTGTTTCGGGTGATGTTCGTCGCCGCCGCCCACACGCCCATGAACGGCACTTTCGCGCTATTGGCGAGCGGCACGATGGCGAGCGAGACCGGGCTGTCGATGCCGCC
>JAFAVH010000284.1 GCA_019242655.1 Methylobacteriaceae bacterium | reverse complement strand
CCGCGCGGCCTGCTCGGCGGCATGACGGAATTCCCCAGCTCAGATTGGAGCAGCGGCCCGCAGGAAACCGGGACCGACTTTCCATTTGCCGCGGATTGGCGGCGCCTCCCCGGCCGTGTCGAGCATGTCTTCACGCATTTCGCGCTGCATCTCAGCGTTCACGTCGCCGAAGCGCGCGGCGCCAACGCGCCCGCCGGAATGCGCTTCATCGAAATTGCCGCATTGCGCCGCGAGGGCCTGCCGAGCGTGATGCTCAAAGTCGCCGCGCATGCCGGTTTGTTGCAGACGCCGCGACAAGGCAAACAGCGAGCGATCAAGCAGCTGTCCGCTTCAGCATGAACGCCTGCCGTTTGCATTCGGCGACCAACGTCCCATCCTGCTTGTAGGCGCGGTGATGAAACTCGACGAGACCGGCATCGGGACGTGACTTCGAGTCGCGCTTCGACATGATCTCCGTCTCCACGCGCAACGTGTCGCCTTCGAAAAGCGGCGCGGGAAATTTTACGTCGGTCATGCCGAGATTGCCGATCGTCGTGCCGACCGTCGTGTCGCCGACGGAAATGCCGATCATCAGCCCGAGCGTGAACAGCGAATTCATCAATGGCCGGCCCCATTGCGTTTCGTTGGCGCAGAAATCGGCGTCGATATGAAGCGGCTGCGGGTTCAGCGTCATGTTGGAGAACAGCATATTGTCCATCTGCGTGACCGTCCGGCGCAGCCCATGCGCGATCGTCTCCCCCGGCTCGAAATCCTCGAAATACAAGCCGCCACGCGGATGGCGCTCGCCCTTATTCATGTCCCCCTCCGATACACGCGCGAAAACCGGCACTTAAGGCGGCATTTACCATAAATCTTCATCATTGCGGCACGGCCGGAACTCGTCCGGCGGGCTTCGAAGTGACGCGCATGCTGGTACGCAAGTTCATGCTCTGGGTCAGCCAAGCCTCCGCGGCGGAGCGGGCAGAAGGCGCCGGGGCGCTGGCGCGGGCCTATCTCTACGGCGATTTCGCCGAAGCGGAAGAACGCGAGGCGGAAGTAGCGCTTTTCTCGCTGCTCGACGATCCCTCGCCGATCGTGCGTGGCGCGATCGCGGAGGCGTTCGCCAGCGCCGAAGATGCGCCGCACGCAATCGTGCTGGCGCTCGCCAACGATCAATCCGCGATCTCGTCGAACGTGCTGCGCCGCTCGCCCTTGCTCTGCGACGCCGAGCTCATCGATTGCGCCGCAATCGGCGACGGTTTCGCGCAGGCGGCGATCGCGCTGCGCCCGCATCTCTCGACGAGCGTGGCGGCCGCCCTCGCCGAGATCGGTTCGCGCGAGGCGCTGATTGCGCTCGCCGTCAATCCGGGCGCGGAAATTGCCGATTTCTCCATGCGCCGGATGATCGAACGCTTCGGCTCCGACGGCGAAATGCGCGAGGCGCTGCTCTCGCGTCCGCATTTGCCGGCGGCTCTGCGCAGCGCGCTCGTCGAGGCGACGGCGCGGGCGCTGTCTGCCTTCGTCACGGCGCGCGCCTGGCTGTCGACGGAGCGCACCGAGCGAGTCGTGCGCGATGCCCGCGAGAGCGCCAACATCATGATCTCGGCCGAAAGCGCACGCGATCACGATCATGACGGAGCATGCGAGCTCGTCGCGTATTTGCGTCAGTCCGGGCAGCTCACAGCCGGACTTATCCTGCGCTCGCTTCTCTCCGGCCACACGACCTTGTTCGAAGCCGCGCTTTGCGAATTGTCGGGGATGCCGGCGCGTCGCGTTGCCGGCCTCATTCGCGACTTCCGCAGCAACGGCTTCGCCGCCCTTTACAAGCGCGCCAGGCTTCCCGCCCGCTTGCTTGCCGTTTTCCGCGCGGCGCTCGAAGCGCAGCGCGAATTCGATTTCATCGGCGAGGGTGCACATACGGTGCGCCTGTCGCGCACGATCATCGAGCGCGTGCTCACCGCCTGCGGAGACGCGAGCGAAGGTGAACTTGCCGGTCTGCTCGCTTTGCTCCGGCGATTCGAAGCGGAGGCGCTACGCGAAGAGGCGCGCGGGCTCGCGCTCGATCTCCGCCGTCCGGAAGATGAAGCGAGCATCGTTGTGCCCATGCCCATGCCTGTGGCCATGCCCGCGCCGGCGCCGGCCCGCACGACTCCGCTCGTGATCGATCTCGAGGCGCTTGAAGCGGAAATCCTGCAAGCGGCGTGAGCGAATATACGCGTGTGTTCTAGTAACTGCGGCGTTCCGGCGTCGCGCCGGGTCCGCGCGAGACGAAATATGCGTCGCCGATGCCGAGCAGCAGATAAATCAGGACCGCACTCCAACCCATCGCATTGATCGTGCCGGCAATCGTCGCAAAGAGGACAAGCAAAAGTCCGATCACATTGCCGATCGCAACGCTCAGCAACAAAGCTCTCACCGCCTCCCAGTTCGAGCTGTCCTTGAAAAGCCAGTTCAGCAAACCGATCGCGACTAAGACCGAGCCGAACAGCCGGAAGCCGAGATACGAGGCAGGCGAGGCCGCGATCCCATAGATCGAGAACATCACGCCCGGGAGAAGGACGAAGCCAAGCCCAAACAGCAGCGCGACGATTGCGGAGATCAAAAGGAATGTATTGAGATTCAGATTCATCTCGGCCCTCCAATTGCTTCGATATCAAAGGAGCCGATTGTAATCCGAGCAAGTCGAAGCCGACAAGAACGGACGCCTAATACCCGAATTGCTCGCGCAATATCCGCTCTTCCAGGGAATGACCGGGATCGTGCAAGAGAACGAGACCCGTCTCATGATCCATCGCGATCTCTACGGTGCGCACGTTGCGGATTTCGGTGTGGTCGGCGACGGCGGCGACGGGACGCTTCTCGCATTCGAGAACGTCGATCCGCACTTTCGCTTTGTCGGGAAGAAGCGCGCCGCGCCAGCGTCGCGGCCTGAACGCGGAAATCGGCGTCAAGGCCATGAGCTGCGCATCGAGCGGCAGGATCGGACCGTTGGCGGAAAGATTGTAGGCGGTCGAGCCGGCGGGTGTCGAGACGAGCAAGCCGTCGGCGATCAGTTCGCCGAGACGCTCCTTCTTATCGATGAGGATGCGCAGTTTCGCCGCCTGAAACGTCTGCCGCAGCATCGAGACTTCGTTGATCGCGCGCGCGGTGTGCATTTTGCCTGCGGAATCGTGCGCTTCCATGATCAGCGGGTGCACGATCGAGGCTTGCGCGTCCGCGAGCCGCTCGCGCAATCCCTCGAGGCGGAATTCATTCAAGAGAAAACCGACGGAGCCGCGGTTCATGCCGTAGATCGGCTTGTTGCGGCCCATGAAGCGATGCAGGGTCTGCAGCATCAAACCGTCGCCGCCGAGCGCGACAACGACGTCGGACGCAGCGGGATCGCAATTGCCGTAGATTTTCGCGAGCTGATCGCGCGCGCCGTCAGCCTCCGGCGTGCCGGCGGAGATGAACGATAAGCATTCGAGCCGGCGCGATTCGCTTGCAGGGGACGCCATCGCCGGTCCTAATCATGATGCTGATCAACGCTCCGCTCTTAAGCTAAGCGCCGATCAGTGCAAATATCGGCGCGCGGTAGCGAACCGCGCGAACGCCGTCAGTCGCAATCGCAGCCAGGCGTCGGATAAGCGGGCGCGAGCGGCCTGTTATAGATTGGGTAGCCGCCGGCATAGGAGCCGGTTGCGCCGCCATAGGCCGCGATCGGACGCACCCGCGTCGTGTAGGCGTAGTCGTAGGTGTGGAGGCCGACCACGCTCGCCGTCGGGAAAATGCCGGTCGCATAGGTCTCGCGCGGCAGGTCATAGGCGTAGGGCGTCTCCGCATAGGCGTAGCGGACGCGCGGACGGTAATAGCCAAACCGAGGTCCGGCCGCGTAGGCCGCGCCAACGGCGAGACCGCGGCGAAATCCGACGCGGTAGGCAAAGCCCCGCCTGCTGATCGTGCCGGTATAGGCCGGGCGCGGCGCGTATCGGCCATAGGCCAAACGCGGGCCGACCGGCACGTAATGGGCGTAGAAGCCCGCATCCCTGGAGCTCTCCTGCGCCAGCGCTTGCGCCCCGCCGAGGCCGACGGCAAGAGCCAGCGTGGCCGCCTTCAAAATCCTTTGCTGCATCACTTTGCGTCCTTCCCGTTCCCGGAAGCGGGTGCCTGGGCACGTCGCTTTGGCACGTCGCTTTTCCTTGGCGGATCAACGCGCAAGAGTAGATGAAGAGGCGCGAAAACGGCGCGGTCTTTGAAGGCGTGGTTAAGCTTTAGGTCCGTTAAGCACGAACAGTGTGCGCGGCCGCACATCGCAGTGGAACGATCTTAACCATTGAGGCGTTGATCGGAACAGCGGCAAGGCCAAGCTTTGCCGTTCGCGTGAGGGAATACTCGATGGTTCGCTCAGAGCTCCATAACGTCCCGCGGCCTTACATGGATTCGACCGGCTATAAGCAGGCGCTCCGTGAGGTCTACGAGGCAGGCCAGCCGGCAGATCGCAAGCAGGGCATCGAACAGCGCTCGACGCTCGTGCGCCGGACGAACGAACCCGAGCGCCCCGGCTTCCGCCGCGTCGCCTGAAGCGCCCTAAAACGGCAATCCGACGTAATTCTCGGCGAGCGAGTGGATCGCCGCCTCCGACGACATGACGTAATCGAGTTCCGCGCTGCGCACCCTGTTGTCGAAGGGATCGCCATCCGGCGCCGGATGCAGCATCGACGTCATCCACCACGAAAAGCGCTGCGCCTTCCACACGCGCGACAACGCGCGATCGGAATACGCGTCAAGCGCGCTCTCACCTCCGCTTGAATAATAGCCGGTGATCGCCTCGGCGAGATAATAGACGTCGCTCGCCGCGAGGTTCAGCCCCTTGGCGCCCGTCGGCGGCACGATATGGGCGGCGTCGCCGGCGAGGAACAGGCGGCCGTGCCGCATCGGCTCGAGGACGAAACTGCGCATCGGCAGCACGCTCTTGTCGAAGATGCGCCCTTCCTTAATGCTCTCGCCCTTCGGATCGACGAGGCGCGTGCGCAACTCCTCCCAGATGCGGTCGTCCGGCCAATCGTCGAGATCCTCGTCCGGACGGCACTGCAGATAATTGCGCGTCACCGTCGGCGAGCGCATGCTGAATAGTGCAAAGCCGCGGCGATGGCGCGCGTAGATCAGCTCATCGGCGGCCGGCGGCGATTCCGACAGGATGCCGAGCCACGCAAAGGGATAGACGCGCTCGTAGACGGTGAGCGAATCCTCCGGAAAAGTCGGGCGCGAGATGCCGTGAAAGCCGTCGCACCCGGCAACGACATCACACACGATCTCCTGCGACGTACCGCCGTCCACGTCATAACGCACGCGCGGCGTCTTGCCGTCGATATCGCGGATGCTGACATGGTGCGCCTCGAAGATAAGCGGACGCCCGGTCTTCAGCCGCGCCTCGATGAGGTCTTTCGTCACCTCCGTCTGACCGTAGACGGTGACGCTCTTGCCCGTCATGCGCTGCATGTCGATGTGACGCCGCCGCCCGTTGAGCGCGACGAACACGCCAGGATGGACGAGACCTTCGCGGTCGAGCCGCTCCGAGACGCCGAGATCGCGCAGGATGTCGACGGTGCCTTGTTCCAGCACGCCGGCGCGGATGCGCGCTTCGACATAGGCGCGGTCGCGCGCTTCGAGAATGATGTTGTCGATGCCGGCTTTGTGCAGGAGCTGACCGAGCAACAGGCCCGCAGGGCCGGCGCCGATAATCGCGACCTGTGTACGCTGCATGAAGGCTATTCCGGCGCGTGAGCGCGCGGAGACGAGCCTAGTTGCTTTTTTCCCTGACGTAACGTCCCGGCGCCGGCTCGATCACCGGATATTTCTTGCTGCCGGGCTCGGTGGCGGCAATCGGGCCGGCACCGTGCTCTTTCAGCCAGGAGTCCCAATCGGGCCACCAGCTGCCTTTATGCTCGGTCGAACTTTCGAACCAGGTATCCGCCGCATCGGCCGCACCTTCGTTCTTCCAGTGGCTGCGTTTGTTCTTCGCCGGCGGATTGATGACGCCCGCGACATGGCCGCTGGCGCCGAGAACGAAGCGCACATCGCCGCCGACGATCTTCGTCGTCTGGTAAGCGCTATTCCACGGCACGATGTGGTCTTCTTTGGATGCGAGCACATAAGTTGGCGCGGTGACCTTCGAGAGATCGACGGGCGTGCCGCATTGAACCGTGCCGCCCGGCTGTTTCAGCTTGTTCTCGAGATACATGTTGCGTGTGTACCAGCAATACATCGGGCCCGGCAGGTTGACGCTGTCGGAATCCCAGTACAGCAGATCGAACGCGTCGTGCGATTCTCCCTTGAGGTAATTGTTGACGACGTAGGGCCAGATCAGATCGTTGGCGCGCAGCGTCCCGAACGTGAAGGCGAGCTCCTTGCCGGGCAGAATGCCGCCGCGGCCGATCATCGCCTCGCGCGTCGCAACATAGTTCTCGTCGATCAAGAGCCCGATATCGCCGGTATCGACGAAATCGAGCATCGTCGTCAGCAACGTCAGGCTGTTGACCCGCGTGTCGCCGCGCGCGGCAAGCACCCCCGCGGCGGAGCCGAGCAGCGTTCCGCCGACGCAGAAGCCGAGCGCATGCAGCTTCGGCTCGCCGGTGATCTCGGCGATGACGTCCATCGCTTTGAAGATGCCCTTCTCGAGATAATCGTCCCAGGTGAGATGCGAGATGTCCTGATTGGCGCTGCGCCAGGAGATCAGGAACACGCGATGGCCCTGCGCTACCGCCCATTCGACCAGCGAATTCCCGGGCTGCAGATCGAGAATGTAGAACTTGTTGATGCAGGGCGGCACCATCAATAACGGCATACGCTCGATCGTCTCCGTCGCCGGCTTGTATTGAATGAGCTGGATGAGCTCGTTTTCGAACACGATGGCGCCCGGCGTCGCGGCGAGGTTCTTGCCGACTTCGAAAGCATCCTCGTCGACGCGGGTGATGCGGCCCTT
>JAFAVH010000273.1 GCA_019242655.1 Methylobacteriaceae bacterium | reverse complement strand
TGTCGGCAATCATGACCGGCATTTGCTACAAGACCTCCGCCGAGATGGCGGCGGGTCTGGGGCCGTTCGCGCGCTACCAGGAAAACGCCGCCGACATGCTGCGCGTCATGCGCAATCATCGCCGCGCCGCCTACGGCGAGGCGGCGGGCTACGAGAAGCTCGCGGTTGCGCCAGTGCCGCTCGATCATGACGCCTGCCCCGACCCTGAGCTGATCGCGCATGCGAAGCAGGCTTGGGACGACGCGCTCGCGTTCGGCGAAGCGCACGGCTACCGCAATGCGCAGACAACGGTGGTCGCGCCGACCGGCACGATCGGCCTCGTCATGGATTGCGACACGACCGGCATCGAGCCGGATTTCGCGCTCGTCAAATTCAAGAAGCTCGCCGGCGGCGGCTATTTCAAGATCATCAACCGCGCCGTGCCGGAAGCCTTGCGCACGCTCGGCTACCGCGAGTCCGAGATCGCCGAGATCGAGGCCTATGCCGTCGGTCACGCGAGCCTTGCGCAAGCGCCGTCGATCAACACGACGACGTTGCGCGCGCGCGGCTTCACCGACGAGAAGCTCATGCAGGTCGAGGCGGCGCTGAAATCCGCCTTCGACATCAAGTTCGTCTTCAACAAGTGGACGCTCGGCGCCGATTTCCTGACGGGCACGTTGAAAGTGCCGGCGGAAAAACTCGAGGAGGCGAGCTTCGATCTCCTCACCTATCTTAACTTCTCGCGCGCCGAGATCGAGGCCGCCAACATCCATGTCTGCGGCGCGATGACGCTCGAAGGCGCGCCGTTCTTGAAGCAAGAGCACTACGCGATCTTTGATTGCGCCAATCCGTGCGGGCGCACTGGCAAGCGCTATCTCTCCGTCGAGAGCCACATCCGCATGATGGCGGCGGCGCAGCCCTTCATCTCGGGCGCGATCTCGAAGACGATCAATATGCCGAACGACGCGAGCATCGAGGATTGCAAGGAAAGCTACATGCTGTCCTGGCGTCTCGCGCTGAAAGCCAACGCGCTTTATCGCGACGGCTCGAAACTGTCGCAGCCGCTCAATTCGCAGCTGATCGAGGACGAGGCGGACGAGGATGAAGAGGCGATCGCCGACATCATCGCGTCGAACGTCCCTGCCCGCGCGACCGCGGTCGCGGAAAAGATCGTCGAGCGCGTTGTCGAACGCATTCAAGTCACGCGCGAGCGCGAGAAGCTGCCGAACCGCCGCACCGGCTATACGCAAAAGGCGATCGTCGGCGGCCACAAGGTCTACTTGAAGACCGGCGAATACAAGGACGGACGCATCGGCGAAATCTTCATCGACATGCACAAGGAAGGCGCCGCCTTCCGCTCGCTGATGAACAATTTCGCGATCGCGATCTCGCTCGGCCTGCAATACGGCGTGCCGCTGGAAGAGTTCGTCGACGCGTTCACGTTCACGCGCTTCGAGCCCGCGGGTCTCGTCCAGGGCAACGACACGATCAAGAACGCGACGTCGATCCTCGACTACGTGTTCCGCGAACTCGCCGTGTCCTATCTCGGGCGCTACGACCTCGCGCATGTCGCGCCGGAGGAGACCGCGTTCGACGCGCTCGGACGCGGCGAGGAAGAAGGCAAGCCGCCGGAAGGCGCCGCGCCGACCGGGCAGCGTCTCCTCCCCGGCGTCGTCTCGCGCGGATTGGTGCGCTCGAAGCCCGGCGACCTGAAGCTCGTGCAAGGCGGTGCGCATGAGGGCCGCGTCGCCTCGACGCCGATCGGCATCGCGACCGCGGGCGCGACAGCGCTGAAAAGCGAGCTGCAAGAGGCTCTGACGATGCGCGCGCGCGAAACGACGCATAGCGAGCTCGCCGAACTCGCCTGGCACGAGCCGGAGGCGGTCGCCAGCGTCGCCGACAAACGCGCCGAAGCGCGGATGAAGGGCTATACGGGCGAAGCCTGCTCCGAATGCAACAACTTCACGCTCGTTCGCAACGGCACGTGCCTGAAGTACGACACGTGCGGCGCGACGACGGGGTGCAGTTGAGAGAGATCGCTACCAAACCAGTCCGGTCAGATCAGAAACTCGGGAGATCTGAATGGTTCACCACGCACATGATATCTTGGGATGGGGTCTAACAATACTTACGACCTTCATACCGCCCGGGTGGCGTGAAGGTCATCCAATTTGGAGCGCTGCATTCTTCGCATTTGGTCTATGCTTGCTAGTGTTGAGTTTGATGCGCACCACTCGGATGCATCATTGGGCCAATTGGCTTCCAAAGCCCGCGAGGTTTGCCCTACCCGTTGTAAGTACCGCAGTGATTTTCGCGACGGCTGTCGGTTTCAATAACGGGACAGAGGCGCAAACAACTACCGTGATCGGGCGCAGTGTCAGTGCGCCCGAGGAAACATTCTCACACGGGCCAGGCAGCATTGGTCAGGACATTGAAGCACAGGGCTGCCCTGGACAGAATGTAATTGGCTATCAGACGTCTGGCGGTTCACGCGTGATTGCCGGTAACGGAGGAACAGGCATTCGGGTGCGAGCGAGCATGGGCAATTGTCGCTGACAAATGCCCATGGATACGCCCCTTCTCCCTTGCGGGAGAAGGTGTCGTTGCGAAGCAACGACGGATGAGGGGTCGGCGCAAAGCGCCGTCATTGCGAGCGAAGCGAAGCAATCCAGGGCAAACGCCTCGATGATTGCGGAACTTGCTCCTGGATTGCTTCGTCGCTTGCGCTCCTCGCAATGACGGCCGGCAGTGCTGCCCCCGGCGTAACTGCGCCGCGCACTCACCGCTTGCGCATCTCGTCCTTGCGCATCGGCATCGCATCGATCGTCGCGGCAAGCTTCTCCGCATTGATCGGCTCACGCGAGACGAGCTTCGCGCCGCCATCCTTGCCGATAAGTACGGCGGCAAAACCGTCCGCCGGCGCGCCGAGCTGACGCCTTAGATTTTGCGAGCCGGCATCCGTATATTTCAAGACAATGATATCACGGTCCGCCGCGCCCTGCCCCATCGCGGCGACAATCCTGTCCTGCTCACTGAGGCGCGGATCATCCGCGCTTTGCGCGAACAAAGCAATGACGCGCGATTTCCATTTGTAGGCGTCGAGCGATCCGCCAGCGCCGGCTCCATCCATCATCACGGCCATCACCATAATTGCGATCGCGAATACGGGCGCGACAGGTCTTGCGCCGCAGCGCTGCTTCAAGGCATACATCTGCATGTCGCCTGACCTAGGCGCGCGTCATTCGGCGGCAAGGCCCGACGCGAGAAGCAATGCACCAACACCGATGCAGACGAGGAGTTGCTAACGACCGGCTCGATTGAATATGACTTTGCGCATGTCCGCAAATCCCGCAACGCGCGCCGTACGACCGATGCAGCTATCCGACACGGACGTGATCATCGACTATTTCCATTCGGCGTCGCCCGAATTTCTGAACACGCTCGGCATCGATCCGTCGCGGTTGCCGGAGCGCGCACGCTGGAAGGCGATCTTCGAGCGCCTCTTCGCGCTGCCGATCGAGGAGCGGAATTTCTTCGCGATCGTTTGGGAACTCGACGGTAAGCTCGCGGGCTGGTCCAGCGCGGATAAAATCGTCTTCGGGCAGGAAGCCTATATGCATCTGCACATCCTTGAACCGGAACGCCGGCAGAGCGGCAACGGAACCTTCTTTGTCAAAGAGAGCGCCAAGATCTATTTCGACACGCTGCGCATCGCTCGCTTATTTTGCGAGCCCTACGCTTTGAATGTCGCGCCGAACCGGACGCTGCAGGCGGCGGGCTTCAAATATGTGAAGACGCACGAAACGGTGCCCGGTCCGCTCAATTTCCACCAGCCGGTGACGCGCTGGATGCTCGAAAGAGGTGCGATTTAGCTCGCGCGGATGCAGCTGCGTTCCCTCTCCCCGCTTGCGGGGAGAGGGTTACGGTGAGGGGCAGCGCCGATCTTTGTTGGTTAGCGCTGCCCCTCATCCGGCCCTCGCCGGAGGCAAGGGAAACCTTCTCCCGCAAAGGGAGAAGGGACGCTAAAGATCAGCGTCCCCTACCCCCAAAAATTTAATGTTCCGCGCTCTTGCCGTTTTTGAATATTTTCCTAGATTGCCTGCATCCCCGTCCACACGAGGGCGCTTCCGGAAGTGGTTCCG
>JAFAVH010000116.1 GCA_019242655.1 Methylobacteriaceae bacterium | reverse complement strand
ACAACACGGCGGTCGACGGGACGTAAATCGGCGACTCGCAGGTCGACAGCGCGGCGTGCAACCAGTGGCAAGGCGACGACACGCCGGAGCACAGGCACAAAGCAGCGTATAGCGTCGCGGAGCACGTCGCGTTCGACGCGCCGCAAGAGCACGGCACGCAGCCGCAAATAATCGCGGTGACCATCCGAGAGAGCCACGGCTCTTTTGCAAGACAAACGAAAGGCCGCGCAGCCGAAGCTGAGCGGCCTGTCGCCTTCTGGCATTTGGCACGAAATCCGGGCATAGAGCGGCGATAAAATTCCACCGCGCAGTGTCCGCGCCAGAGGAGGCGTGCCCGTGAACAAACCCGTCCTGAAACCGAACCTGCAGAGCGAGGCGCGTCCGCGCTTCGACACGCACAATCCCGCAACCGGAAAAAGCGGACATACCTATGAGGGCCGCACGCCGGCCGAAGTCCGCGAGATCGTGATTGCGGTCGACCGCGCATTCGCGAAGTGGCGGCGGCGTTCGTATTCCGAGCGTGGCAGCGTCATGAAGACGGCCGCCGCAATCCTACGCCGCAGGAAAGATGAATTCGCCGCACTGATGATGGAGGAGATGGGCAAGCCGATCTCCGACGGGCGCGCCGAGGTCGAGAAATGCGCGACAGCGTGCGACTATTTCGCCGAGAATGCCGAACGTTTCCTGGCGCAGGAAAAGGTCGATCTCGGCGGGCCGGAAGCATTCGTCACGTTCGAGCCGCTCGGCGTCGTCCTGGCTATCATGCCGTGGAATTTTCCGTTCTGGCAGGTTTTCCGCTTCGCTGCGCCGACGCTCATGGCCGGCAATGTCGCCGTCCTGAAACACGCGAGCAATGTGCCGGGTTGTGCGCTCGCGATTGAGAGCGTGTTTCGCGACGCGGGCTTTCCCGATGACGTGTTCCGTACGCTGCTGATCCCAAGCCGCGACGTCGATGCCGTGATCGATATGAAAGAGGTCAAAGCGGTGACGCTTACAGGCAGCGTCGAAGCAGGACGCAAAGTCGCGTCCGCCGCGGCGCAGCGGCTCAAGAAAAGCGTGCTCGAACTTGGCGGCAGCGATGCTTACGTCGTGCTCGAAGACGCCGATATCGGCAAGGCAGCGAAAATCTGCGCCACCGCGCGGATGGTCAATGCGGGCCAGAGCTGCATCGCTGGCAAGCGCTTCATCGTGGTCGAGAAGGTGCGCGATCAGTTCGAGAAGGCTTTCGTCGAAGCGATGAAATCGTTCGAGATGGGCGATCCGAGCGAAGAGAGCACGAAGTTCGGACCGATGTATTCCGTCGACGGACGCGACGAATTGCATAAGCAGGTCGAGCGCAGCGTCGCAGCCGGCGCCCGCGTGCTAACCGGCGGCGAGAAGCCCAAAAAGCCCGGCGCCTGGTATCCACCGACGGTGCTGACCGACGTCAAGCCCGGTGTCCCCGCCTTTGTAGAAGAGATTTTCGGGCCTGTTGCATCGGTCATCGTCGCCAAGGACGAAAAAGACGCGATTGCGATCGCCAACGATTCCGAGTTCGGTCTCGGATCGGCGGTGATCACGCGCGATCTCGATCGCGGCCGCCGCATAGCCGCGCATGAGCTCGAATCGGGCATGAGCTTCGTCAACGACAATGTTCGCTCCGACGCGCGCATGCCGTTCGGTGGGCTAAAGCATAGCGGCTATGGTCGCGAAGTCTCGCGTTACGGGCTACTGGAGTTCGTCAACATCAAATCGGTGCTGGTAAGCCCGATGAATTGACGCTTCACACGCCGCGGACGCCCAAAACCTTGGCGATGTCAGAGAAGGTGTGATGCGTGAGATCCTTGTCGATCTCGGCGACGATCTTGCCCTGAAGCTTCTTTGAATATTCGCGGCGCAATTCGCCGAGAACTTTCGGCGGTGCGGCGATGACGATATGCTCGAACCGATTTTCCTCGGCGGCACGATTCAGCCGCTCGGCAATCGTCTTGGCAAACCGCTCCTCCTCTAGCGCGTGCCAATCCGTCGCCTCGATGGCGCTGCGGGGCCCGACCTGCATGGTCGTGCGGCCGGGCTTGTCGGTACCCTGCTCCCGGCTCGGGGGGTTATCGTCCTCATGCACCTCGACGCGCCGGAGATCGAGAAGGTCGGGATCGCCTTCGTTACGCAGAAGCAAAGCTTTGCGGCCGTCGCCGACAAATAACCAATCGTCGTGCTTTATTCTCACATGTGCCATCGCGCGTCTCCGAACATCCTGGGCGAAAAGCCCGGGCGCGCGACCGAGTTCCGGCGGAGCTGCCGAATAGCTCGAGCGAAGCTTCAGCCAAACTCAAACCGCCCGCACATGGCGAATGGGCTTGCCCGGCGAGATCGCCTGCACCGCTTTTGCGATGCCCTGCGCGTCAATGCCGAAGTGCCGGTAGAGATCGGCAATCGTGCCCGTCTGGCCGAAATGCTCGACACCGAGGGAGCGGGTGCGATGGCCGTAGACAGAGCCGAGCCAGGCGAGCGTTGCCGGATGACCATCGATGACGGTGACGAGCGCACAATGCGCGGGAACCTCGGCAAGCAGCCGCTCCACATGGCTTCGCGCATGAACGAGCCCGTGCTCGCGTGCGCGTTGCGAAGCCGTCCAGCCGGCGTTGAGCCGGTCGGCGGACGTGATCGCGAGCAGGCCGACATCGCGGCGGTCTTCGCCGACAAGACCAACCGCCTCGATCGCCTCCGGAGCGACTGTGCCGGTATACGCGACGACAACTTGCGCATTGGGGCCTGAGCGGCGCATCCAATAACCGCCATTGATGATGTCTTCCTCGAGCGCGGGGGAAAGCGGGCGTTGCGGCTGTTCCAAGGTGCGCGTCGATAGGCGCAAGTAGACCGAGCCGCCAACCTTGTCGCGCAGCCACGTCGTCTCGTCGTGCGCGGCGTCGCTGTCGCGCTGCATGTAATCGAATGCCCAACGCATGATGATGGCGAGCTCGTCGACGAAGGCTGGCTCGAAACTGGCAAGTCCATCTTGCCCCATGCCGATGAGCGGCGTTGCGATCGACTGATGCGCGCCGCCTTCTGGTGCGAGCGCCACCCCTGACGGTGTCGCGACCACCATGAAACGCGCGTCCTGATAACAGGCATAATTCAGCGCATCGAGGCCACGCTCGATGAAAGGGTCATACAATGTGCCAACAGGCAGAAGCCGCTCGCCAAAGATCGAATGCGACAGGCCGAGCGCGGAAAGCATGGTGAAAAGGTTCATCTCGGCGATGCCGAGCTCGAAATGCTGGCCTTTCGGCGAGAAGGTCCAGTTGTAAGTCGAAGGAATGCGCTCTTTCTTGAAAGTGTCGACCATTTCTTCGCGAGCATAAAGCGCGCGACGGTTCACCCACGCGCCAAGATTGGTTGAAACGGTCACATCCGGCGACGTGGTAACGATGCGCCGGGCAAATTCGCCGTCGCTCTTGCCGATCTCGTTCATGATCAGCCCAAAGCCCTGCTGTGTGGACATCGCCGGCTGCGCGGAAAGCTCCAACACTTTGGGGACGGGAACGGCCGCAGTGCGATAGCGGCGCGGCCCCTCCTGGAGGAAAGGGACACCTCTAAGAAATTGCTCAATGGCTTCGTGGTCCCGCTCGACACCTTCGAAGCGATCCCATTCGTGCCCCTCGCGGATATTAATCGCGCGGCGCAGACCTTCGACCTGCGCGGCGGTGAGCAAACCGGCGTGATTGTCCTTATGTCCGGCAAGCGGCAGGCCGAATCCTTTGATCGTGTAGGCGATGAAGCAAACCGGACGATCATGCTGTTGCGCGGCTTCGAACGCGTCGAGCAGCGACGGCAGATCGTGTCCGCCAAGATTGCCCATGAGTGCGGCGAGTTCCTCGTCGCTGCGTTTGTCGATCAACTTCGAAACGTCGCCCTGATCGCCAAGGTCATCGGTGAGCCGCCGCCGCCACGCTGCGCCGCCCTGGAACGTCAGCGCGGAATAGAGCTGGTTCGGACAGGCCTCGATCCATTCGCGCAGGCGCGCGCCGCCAGGCTCGGCGAACGCCGCCTGCTGCATCTTGCCGTGGCGCAGGACGACGACATCCCAGCCGAAATTGCGGAAGATGCCTTCGAATTTCGACCACAGACCTTCGCGGACAACGGCATCTAAGCTCTGCCTGTTGTAGTCGACGACCCACCATGTGTTGCGCAGCCCGTGCTTCCAGCCTTCGAGCAGCGCCTCAAAAATGTTGCCTTCGTCCATCTCGGCGTCGCCGAGCAGCGCGATCATGCGGCCTTCGGGCTTGCCGGTGCCAAGCCCCTTCGCGCGCAGGTAATCCTGCACGAGCGAGGCGAAGAGGGTCTGCGCGACGCCGAGCCCTACCGAACCTGTCGAGAAATCGACGTCATCGGCATCTTTCGTCCGCGAAGGGTAAGACTGCGCACCTTTGAAGGCGCGGAAATTTTGGAGATTCTCGAGGCTCTGGTTGCCGAGCAGATATTGGATGGCGTGGAAGATCGGGCTTGCATGCGGCTTCACCGCGACGCGGTCCTGTGGGCGCAGCACCGCGAAATACAGGGCGGTCATGATCGTCGCCATCGAGGCGGATGACGCCTGATGACCGCCGACCTTCAGCCCCGAATCGTCGCGCAGGTGGTTGGCGTTGTGGATCGTCCATGTGGCGATCCACAGCACCCTGCGCTCAAGGACGGACAGAATTTCGAGGCTCACGAGGGTCACCTGCCGCGGTTGATCGTTGACGGCATTGTTGCGCCGGACGCCGGCGCGATCAATCGCCGGCCGGGTCGTGAAGCACACCGCGCCGGCAGAGAAATGCTTGCACCGGGAATAAGCGAACAGATAAGCTCAAGCCGGGTGCGGGTATTCGCTGGGAGCCGAGTATGCGGGGGCAAACTGTCCATTTCGACCGTTCACTTAAAAGGTGAGCGGCGCCGGGTTTGGCCGGCTCAATCGCACAAAGCGTGACGTCACAACTTTTCTTCGTTTCGTTGCGCATGGCTTGCGCGAAGATATTCGCAATGGTCGGAGCTTCGACTTCCTGTCGAGCGAGATCAAGGCGAAGACACTTCGCCTCAAGGCCGAAAAGGTGCGGCGCCGGTTTGATGCGTTGAATACGCCTGATTACCGAGGGGAGTTCTCGCCTGCGATCCTTGGCGACGTGGACGTGCTCTCTCTTTGCCATGCCGCGCAGGTCGCCGAGCAGAAGCTTTGCATCCTCTCGTTCCTGCGCCACGTCGGCACTCCGCGTCGCTGGACTATCGTGTCGGATGGATCGCTGACGGCGTCGCACGCCGCGAGCTTGCGCGCGCTGTATCCTTCGGTCGTCGATTTGGCGTTGTGGACCGACTTCATCTGCGACGAGAACAGGGAATGCGTTCGGGAATTCAGCAAGTACACCAAGTTTGCAAAGAAGCTCGCCCTTGAATCGAACCTGCCCTTTGACCGAGCGACGATTTATATCGACAGCGACGTCGTGTTCTTCGAGGGCGGTCATCAGCTGCGAAATTTGCTAGCGAATTTGCAAGGCAGATCGTTTTATCAGCAGGATCTGCCGGGTTTGTACGATCCGCTGATCGTCACGGCGGAGGAAACGAAATTGCCACCGGTCAATGCCGGGTTTGTGATACTCGGCAAACGTTTCGACTGGTCCGAACCTTTGGCGCGCTTGCGGAACGTATTAGAGGGCCTCACCGCCGCGCAGGGGGCGACAGATCTCGAGAAGCTCGAACAGGGTACAGCGCATGTAGCGCACGTGATCAATAGCAGCGTACCATTGGATGGCCGCTATATTCTGCAGATTTCCGACCGGTTTTTGGATGGTGACGCCTATAGCGGGCCGGCATCTGTTATGCGTCACTACGTTCGACCGGTGCGACACAAAATGTGGACGCATGCGAGCCAATATGTGAGGTGAGCTGCGCGGTTTTAGATGGCGCGTTCGCGGCGAACGCTTATAGCCCGAAGATAGACATGAAACCGCCGGAGCGTTGAACCCCGCCGTCATTCACCGCCGCGTTGACCGGCGGCTGCCCGGGCGGCGACCCGGAGATCGTGATGGTGCCGCCCTCCGCCCGCATCAGGTTGAAGAGCTTGGTCGCGTTCTGCGGGGCCAGGCGCACGCAGCCGTGCGAGGCAGGCATGCCAAGGTGGCGCACCTCGTTCGTGCCATGGATCGCAAATCCGTAATAGAAGAAGATCGCGTGCGGCATCGGCGCATTGTCGTATTTCTTCGAGTGATAGACCGCAGCGAAGCGCTCTGCCTGGAAGGCGCCGGTCGGCGTGACATAGCCTTCGCGTGCCGACGAGATCGGCCAATCGTAACGCGCTCCGCCCGCGCCTTCGACGTGCATGCGCTGCGTCGAAAGATCGATCGACACCGTTGCCGCCGCCGCGGGCGATACCCCGGAAAGGAAGCAGGTGAGGCCAGCGGCGATTGCCGCTGAACCGAAGATGCGTCGCATGAAGCCCCCGGGCCGACTCAGGCACTGAAAAGTGCGGTCGAATCGCTTAACAAACTTGCCTCATATGGGGCCGCGACGGCCATCGCTTTTACGGCGCTCGCGCAAGATTTCGGCCGAGCGCGGCTTCCGTGTCACGGTGCTTAATTACCACCCTCCAATAGCCTTCGCGCGATCACCTGGGCCTGGATTTCAGCGGCACCCTCGAAAATGTTGAGGATGCGCGCATCGCAGAGCACGCGCGAGATGGGATATTCCAGCGCAAAACCGTTGCCGCCGTGAATTTGCAGCGCGTTGTCGGCTGCCGCCCACGCGACGCGCGCGCCGAGGAGTTTCGCCATGCCGGCCTCGAGATCGCAACGCCGCCCCGCATCTTTGGCGCGGCCGGCGAAATACGTGATCTGCCGCGCGATGTGGATTTCCACCGCCATCATCGCGAGCTTGTCGGCGACGCGCGGGAAATTAATCAGCGCCTTGCCGAATTGCAGGCGCTCCTTGGCGTAGCGCAGCCCGAGGTCGAGCGCCGATTGCGCCACGCCGACGGCGCGCGCCGCCGTCTGGATGCGCGCCGACTCGAAGGTCTGCATGAGCTGCTTGAAGCCCTGGCCTTCCTCGCCGCCGAGCAAGTTTTCCGCCGGCACTTCGAATCCGTCGAATGCGATCTCGTATTCCTTCATGCCGCGATAGCCGAGCACCTCGATCTCGCCGCCCGACATGCCCTGCGCGGGGAACGGATCGGCATCGCTGCCCCTGGGCTTTTCCGCCAAAAACATGGAGAGGCCGCGATAGCCTTTCTCGTTCGCATTGGTGCGCGCGAGCAGCGTCATCAGATCGGCGCGAACCGGATGCGTGATCCAAGTCTTGTTGCCCGAGATTTTGTATTTGTCGCCCTCGCGCGCCGCGCGCGTGCGCAGCGAGGCGAGATCGGAGCCGGTATTCGGCTCGGTGAAGACAGCGGTCGGCAGGATTTCGCCAGAGGCGATTTTCGGCAGATATCTTTGTTTCTGCGCGTCGGTGCCGCCGGTGAGGATCAATTCTGCGGCGATTTCCGAGCGCGTGCCGAGC
>JAFAVH010000221.1 GCA_019242655.1 Methylobacteriaceae bacterium | reverse complement strand
GAACACGGTCTGCGTCGCCGGCGCCCAAAGCGGGCAAGCCCGGCATTGAAGCGCCTCGCGCTTCAATTGCAGGAGATCATCGGCGGCTTCGGCGCGTGCTTCGGCCGCGGCGGGATCGGGATGTTTCGCGCCCCGGCGCATGGCCGGCTTTGTCGGAGCCCTGGCGATCATCTCCTGCGTCCGCTCCCCGGCGCCGGCGAGAAGCGGCGCGATCAGCTGCGCTTCGGGAAGATTTTGCCAGAAGCGCTTCGGCATCTCCGCCCGCATCGCCTTCGGCTTCGGCCGCGCGGGGTTGAAGATGCTCGCATAATAACTCAGCCACAGCGCTTCGAGTTCGTCTTCGTCAGGCGCCTCAGCGCGCGTCGCACCGGCGCCGAAGATGAGTTCATGGCCGTCCCAATGCGCCGAACGCTCCGACGTCAAGATCGTCCAGATCAGATTGGCGAAGCGTCGCGCGAAGAAGGGCGTCGCCGCCTCGACGATGTGGTGATCGGGTTCGTACCAGGCGACGAAATGCTCGCCCTCTTGCGTCGCGACGGCGCGAAAGCGCACGAAAGCGTGCATTTTGTGAATGTCGCGGCGGATGGCTTTCGCCATCGCATGCAGCCGCGCCATATCCGGATCGGAGGCGAGATCGAGGAGTTGCGGCTCGCCCCGCAAGCGCCAGAGGATGCGATAGAGGAGGTCGAACCGGTCCGCGTCGCGATGCAACGCGGCTTCCTCGGCAAGCTCGAGGAAGCGGCGCGGCACGCGGAATTCCGTATCAGAGCGCGCGCGAGCGATCGGGGGCGGCGCTTCATCGAACAGCGCCGGCGCATCAGCACGAGTGACAAAATTCACATGCTCGGGCGGCGCATCAGCTTGGATTAGCCCGCGCGCGTGATCGCGCCAGCCCGGAAAATCGGTGTCGCCGGCGAGAACGAGCCTATGCGGCATCGAGCGCAAAACTCAGTTGTTCGGCAGGCGCGGCCTTGATCAAGCTTGCGAGATGAGCGTGCTCAATGAGCCGCGTCGGACGGTGATCTGGCAGAACGATGAAGGGTGCGACCTTGCGCACCGAGACTCTCAATCGCGCGAGATCGTCCATCCGCAGCGCGCGAAGGCGCCGCGAGGCGATAATGCGCTCGACGGTTTTGACGCCAAGTCCCGGCACCCGCAAAAGCTCCTCGCGCGATGCGCGATTGAGATCGAGCGGAAACAAATGCCGGTGGCCGAGTGCCCAGGCGAGTTTCGGATCGATGTCGAGCGGCAGCATGCCGTCTGTCGTCGCGGCGCGCAGGTCGCCGAGGCCGAAACCGTAGAAGCGCAGGAGCCAATCCGCCTGATAGAGCCGATGCTCGCGCATCAGCGGCGCGGCGGATAACGGCAGATCGCGCGCGGAATCCTGAATCGGACTGAAGGCGGAGTAATAGACGCGGCGCAGATTGTAGGACGAATACAGGTTCGCGCTGGTCTCCAGGATGGCGCTGTCGGTTGCATCGTCGGCGCCGACGATCATTTGTGTCGATTGCCCTGCCGATGCGAAGGCTCTGCGCTCTTCTCTGGCCTCCTCGATCGTGGCGCGCAGCCGGCCCATCGAGCGGCGGATGTCGCGAATATCCTTGCGCGGCGCGAGCCGGTCCAAGCTCTCCAGCTTCGGCAGCTCGATGTTGACGCTGACGCGATCGGCATAGAGGCCGGCTTCGGTGAGCAACGCCTCATCGGCGTTCGGAATGAGCTTCAGATGGATGTAGCCGCGGAAGTCGTGCTCGTTGCGCAAGGTACGCACGACGCGGATCATCTCCTCCATCGTGTAGTTGGAATCCTTGATGATCCCGGAGGAAAGAAACAGCCCCTCGATGTAATTGCGCTTATAGAAGGAGAGCGTCAGCCGCACGACCTCGTCGACCGAGAAGCGCGCCCGGCGCACGTTGCTCGACGAGCGGTTCACGCAATACAGGCAATCGTAGATGCAGGAATTGGTGAGCAGGATTTTGAGGAGCGACACGCAGCGACCGTCCGGCGTGAAGCTGTGGCAGATGCCCATGCCTTCGGTGGAGCCGACGCCGGCCCCGCCGCGGGAATCGCGCTTGGCGCTGCCGCTGGAGGCGCACGACGCATCGTATTTCGCTGCATCCGCCAGGATCTCGAGTTTGCTCTTCAGGTCCATCCGGGCGATATAGCAGTTCTGCCTTT
>JAFAVH010000296.1 GCA_019242655.1 Methylobacteriaceae bacterium | reverse complement strand
GCGACCGACGCGGACTATGCCGGCATCGAGCGCGTCATCGCGCATGAATATCTGCACAATTGGACGGGCAATCGCATTACCTGCCGCGACTGGTTCCAACTCTGTCTCAAGGAAGGGCTAACGGTCTTACGCGACCAGGAGTTCACCGCCGACCAGCGTTCCCGCGCAGTGCAGCGCATCGCCGATGTCCGAACATTGCGCGCGCAGCAATTCAGTGAAGATGCGGGGCCGCTCGCCCACAGCGTCAAGCCCGACACATATCGCGAGATCAACAATTTTTACACAGCGACCGTCTACGAGAAGGGCGCCGAACTCATTCGTATGCTGAAAGTGCTCGTCGGCGACGATGCATTCGCGCGCGGAATGGAACTCTATTTCAAACGCTGCGACGGGACGGCTGCGACGATTGAGGATTTCCTCGCCTGTTTCGAGGCAAGCTCCGGACGCGACCTCTCGCATTTTGCGCTCTGGTACAAACAGGCCGGGACACCGGGCGTCAACATTGCGTCGAACTATGATGAAGGCAGGAAGACGCTGCGTCTCGACATCTCGCAGGAAACGCGGCCGACGCCGGGTCAACCCGAGAAGAAACCGTTGGTCATCCCGCTGGCGCTCGGACTGATCGGCGCAAAGGGAGCCGTGATTCCCCTGAGCACCGAATTGGACGCGTTCGACGGGGCGACGCAGTCCGAGCTCTCGCGCGGTATTTTGGAATTGGCGACGGCGCGGCGCCACATCGTCTTTCGCGATGTTCCGGAGCGGCCGGTCATCTCGGCATTGCGCGGTTTTTCCGCGCCTGTGCAGCTCGTGCAATCGGCAAGCGACGAAGACCTCGTGCTGCAATGCGCCTACGACCGCGACCCGTGCGCACGCTGGCAGGCCTCCCAGACCTTTGCGACGCGGCTTCTCGTTGCCGCCGCGCGCCGGACATCCGGCGGCGGCAATCAAGCCGGCGTTGCCGCGTTCATCGACGCGCTTCGACAGCTCGTCGCCGCCAGCGAGGACCCGCTTTTTGCCGCGCAGGTTCTGTTTTTGCCCAGCGAAGCCGACATTGCCCGGGAGATCGGCGAGAATGTCGATCCGGATGCAATCTATTCCGCGCGTCAATCTCTTCGCGCGGAGATGGGGCGCGGCCTCTCGCAAGAGCTGACGCGCCTGCACCGCGAACTCGCCTCCGATGGCCCCTATTCGCCCGATGCACGCAGTGCCGGCCGGCGCACATTGCGCAATACCGCGCTCGACCTCATCGCGGCTGGTGACGAGGCAGCAGGCGTTGATCTCGCCAAAGCACAATTCAATGCCGCAACCAACATGACTGACCGCGTTGCCGCTCTCGGCACGCTCTGCCTGATCGAAGGCGACGCGCGGGAAGCGGCGCTCGCGGATTTCCATGCGCGCTATGCCGGCGACGCGCTGATCATCGACAAATGGCTGACCCTGCAGGCGGTCATCCCGCATGCAGGAACGCTCGAGCGCGTGCGCCGCCTGATGCGGAGCGATGCTTTTTCGATGAGCAACCCCAACCGGGTGCGCGCCCTCATCGGCGCCTTTGCGGCAGCCAACCAGCGTCAGTTCAATGCGCAGGACGGATCCGGCTACGACTTTGTCGGTGAATGCGTGCTGCTTCTCGATCCGAAAAACCCGCAAGTGGCCGCGCGGCTGCTTTCGGCGTTTCGGACGTGGCGGATGATGGAGCCGAAGCGGCGCCTGCTCGCGCATGCTGCGTTGCAGCGCATTCAGTCCGCCAAGGACCTGTCGCCGGACGTGAGAGACATCGTCGACCGGTCGCTCGCCTGAATTTTTGTGACTCTGCCGCATCTAACCAAAATAAATTGGTTAACGGTCGGTGAAGAGCTGGACAAAGCCGGAGTCCGGGATTCAGATGAGACTGATTCGGAGCGATGCGGCACATAGCTTCGTATCGAAGGTTTCGAGGGGGCCTCGGAATGGCGCGTGCGAACGCGGCCGATGATTTCGTGCGTGCGCGATTCTCGGTCAGGTCGGCATTTCCATCTGCATCAGCGCTATCGCCTCTTCTCAATTGCGAACCGGTGATCCGGCATGCGGTTTTGGGGATGGCAGGTCTGTTCCTGATCTCGCTTGCCGCGGTCAGTTTCAGCACCGCCTCGCGCAGCTACGATGTCGCGGTCGACGCTTCGCTCGCAGAGATCGAGCTCGTTGCCTCGCTCGCGGCGAGCGAACTCGAGCGCGCTCCCTGGAGCGGCGACCTGCGGGCGCTCACAACGCATTTGCCGCAGCATGCGCTCGCGCACGGGCGGCAAATCTTAATCAGCGACCGCGAGGGCCGCATCCTGGCCGGCAATCTCCCGCCGGGCAGCGCGCGATTTCTCGCCGATCATATGACCAAATCGGGCTCGGTTGCGCAGACGCGCGGAAGCGGCAGCCGGCTTGTTCTGTCGGACGGAACCGATGCAATCGCGACCGTAAAACACCTTCCCGAACCGCTCGGCAGCGTCGCGGTCATTCACCCCATCGCCGACGTGCTGGCGGAATGGCGCGCCGCGACGTGGCGATCGGCGCTCCTCGTCATGTCCACCGGACTCGTGCTTCTTGCGATTGCCGGCGCCTATATCTGGCAGACGGGGCGCGTCCGACGCGCCGAAAAGACTTGCGATCGTATCCGTGGCCGCATGGATTTGGCGCTGAGCCGAGGCCGCTGCGGATTGTGGGACTGGGATCTCGCGCGCGGCCGGGTCTTCTGGTCGCAGTCGATGTTCGACATTCTCGGCATGAATTCGGCCTCGCATTCATTCTCCTTCGAGGAGCTGCGGGCCTTGCTCCACCCCGACGATATCGATCTCGCCGAGACGGCGAGCGCATTGCTGCGATCTGCGGGATCAGCGATGGATCACGAATTCCGCATGCGCAACAGCGAGGGCGACTGGATTTGGCTGCGTGCGCGCGCCGAGCTCGTGCAGGAGGAAGGGGCGGTAACGCCGCGGCTCATCGGCATCGCGGTCGATGTGACCGAGCAAAAGCTGATGGCCGCGCGCAGCGCCGCGGCAGACCTGCGCCTTAGCGACGCGATCGAAGCGATTTCGGAGGCTTTCGTGTTGTGGGACGAGCAGAACCGGCTCGTCACCTGCAACACGAAATTCCGCAAATTGCATGGACTGCCGGCGGAGTCGCTGCCGCCTGGCGTCGCTTACACCGACCTGATGAGCCGTGGCCGGTTGCCGGCCGTGCAGGCTGAACTCGCGCTGGAGCGGCCCTCGTCAGGCGCCCGAACCTACGAGGCACAGCTCGCCGACGGGCGCTGGCTGCAAGTCAACGAACGGCGCACCAAGGACGGCGGCTACGTCTCGGTCGGAACCGACATCACCAATCTGAAGCAACACGAAGAGCAGCTCCTCGAATCGGAAAGCCGTCTCAAGGCGAGCGTCACCGATTTGCGCAGATCGCGTCAGGCGCTGGAAGTGCAGGCACAGCAGCTTGCCGAGCTTGCCGAGCGCAATCTCGAACAAAAGGCCGAAGCCGAGCTCGCAAACCATGCGAAATCGGAGTTCCTCGCCAATATGAGCCACGAACTGCGCACGCCGCTCAACGCCATCATCGGCTTTTCCGACACGATGCAGCGGGAGACTTTCGGCGCGCTGGGTTGCCAGAAATACGTGGAATATTGCCGCGACATAAATGAGAGCGGCCAATACTTGCTCGGCGTGTTCAGCGACGTTCTGGCAATGTCCGAGCTTGAGGCCGGCCACACGCGGCTGAACAAGACGCGTTTGGAAATCGAGCCGATCATCGAACAGGCCGTAAAACGGATCGAGCCCGCCGCGAGGGAAAAGGCGATCTCCGTTCGGCAGGAATCTTTCTCCAACCCGAGCCTGTTCGGCGATCGCGCCGCAATCGAAAAAATCCTCAAAATCCTTTTGGCGAATGCGGTGAAGTTCACGCCCGATGGTGGACGCATTAGCGTGCGTACGCGCCGCGTCGGCAATGCAACGAAGCTCTACGTCGAGGACACAGGAATTGGGATTTCGGCCGAAGCTTTGCGCCGCATCGCACGTCCATTCGAGCAGCGCGGGCCGATATTCAACGGCATGAAGGGTTCAGGATTGGGACTGGCGATCGCCCGCTCGCTGGTTGAACTGCACGGCGGCTCGCTGCGTATCCGCTCGGCGGTTGGCAGCGGCACGGTCGTGCTCGTGCATCTGCCGGTTCCCGCGGACATCGAGCGGCGAGCTGACATCTTCGCAGCGGCTTAAAGTTACTTCTAGGCCAAAATCTTCTGAAAGATCGCGCGCACCTGCGCCGCGGTGTCGGCAATTTGCGCTTCGACACGCTGGAAATCGGGAACATCGAGCGCTTCGGCCAGTCGCCGCTTGACACCCTCGACAGCCATGCGTGGATCGGCATCCGATCCCAACGTCAGGCGCTGCATCTGCGTGAAACGCGCATAAAGTTCGTAGGCGTGCTGAAGCACCTCGCCGTCCGCCGCTGAGAGGCTGCCGCAGCGTAGCGCCGCGGCAAGTTTTGCAGCCGTTTCCGTCCGCAGGAGATCGGGACAGGAATACGTGTGCACAAGCGTCAAGTACTGCGTGATGAATTCGATATCGATGATGCCGCCCGGCATGAGCTTCAGGTC
>JAFAVH010000275.1 GCA_019242655.1 Methylobacteriaceae bacterium | reverse complement strand
ATGATTGGGACGCCGAGGTCAAAGGCCTGAAAGCCTTTCCGAAGGATACGTGGCCGACGAACCTGCCGCTCGTCTTCTTTGCGTTCCGCGCGATGGTCGGTCTCGGTTTCCTGATCATCGGGCTTGGCCTCGCCTCGCTCTGGGTGCGCTATCGCGACGAGCTTTACGAGACGCGCTGGCTGCATCGTTGGGCGGTCGCCATGGGCCCCGCCGGTTTCATCGCCGTGACAGCCGGGTGGATCACGACGGAAGCCGGACGCCAGCCCTTCACCATCTATGGCTTGTTGCGCACAGTCGACAGTGCTGGGCCGGTGCAAGCGCCGGCGATTGCCGCGTCGCTCGCCGCGTTCGCGATCGTCTATTTCGTCGTCTTCGGCGCCGGCATTTGGTACCTGCTCTATCTCTTCCGGCAAACGCCGGAAGCACACGATCCCGGACCGGAGCAAGGACAGCCGGTGCGAACGGCCGGCATCACGCCGGCGCCGTCGGTTGCGCCCGATCAGCACGGGAGCGATCCCTCGGCATTTCCGGAGGGCGCGCGATGAGCCTCGGCACCCTCACCATCGATCTGCCGTTCATCTGGGCGTGTCTCATCGCCATCGCCGTCTTCATGTACGTCGTCATGGATGGTTTCGATCTCGGCATCGGCATCCTCTTCCCTGCCGTGCATGGACGCGAAGAGCGCGATGTCATGGTGAATTCGGTCGCGCCGGTTTGGGACGGCAACGAGACCTGGCTCGTGCTTGGCGGCGGCGGCATGCTCGCCGTCTTCCCGCTCGCCTACGCGACATTGCTGCCGGCATTCTACATGCCGCTCATTTTGATGCTGCTCGCGCTTATCTTTCGCGGCGTCTCTTTCGAGATGCGCTTCCGCGCGCGGACGCCGCGTGGACGCCTTCTGTGGGATCGCTCGTTTTCCTGGGGAAGCTATGCCGCAACAATCTGTCAGGGCATTTGCCTCGGCGCTTACGTGCAGGGCGTACGGGTCGAGAACCGCGCCTATGCAGGCGGCTGGTGGGATTGGCTCACGCCCTTTAGCATCATGACGGCGCTGGCGCTTCTTGCTGGCTACGGGCTGCTCGGAGCCTGCTGGCTCATCTGGAAGACGCAGGACGAGTTACAGGCGCGCTTCCGCAAAATCGCGCTCACGCTCGGTGCGGCAACTCTCGCTTTTATCGGAGCGGTTTCGATCGCGATGCTGTTCGAAGCGCCGTTCCGCGAGCGCTGGCTGCATTTCCCGGCAGCGGCGGGCGCCGCAATCGTGCCGATCCTTGTTCTTTTGCTCGCGTGGATTTTCTTCATAAAGGTGCGCGGCAATGGCGAGGTGTCTCCCTTCCTTTGCGCGCTCGGCTTGTTTGCGTTGTCTTATGCCGGGCTCGGCATCAGCCTCTGGCCGATGATCGTGCCGCCGCATGTGACGATCTGGGACGCGGCCGCGCCGCCTGCGACGCAAGGCTTCCTTCTTGTCGGCGCTGCCGTGCTGATCCCGATTATCCTGATCTACACGGCCTATGTGTACTGGCTGTTCCGCGGCAAGGTGCACGCGGGAACCGGGTATCACTAAGCCAAGCGCACCGGATAATGCGCGAAGCCGCGGAAGCGGGCGCGATTGCCGCGTCTCGGCGTTCCGGCGGGTGCGATCTCGCTAAAGCGCGCCACAAGCTTACCGATCGCAACGCGCGCCTCCATGCGCGCGAGCGACATCCCGGCGCAAGCATGAATGCCGGTGCCAAAGGCAAGATGCCGGTTCGGGTGGCGCCGGATGTTGAGCCGGTCGGGATCGAGAAACTGTGCGGGATCGCGATTGGCAGCGGCGATTGCGATATGCACATAAGTGCCGGCTTGCATCGCGACGCCGCCAAGCGCCGTGTCGCACACGGCGCGGCGATTGCCGAGCTGGTTCGAGCTTTCCATGCGCAGAAATTCTTCGACGGCAGATTCGATGAGTTCGGGATGCGCACGCAAATCGGCGAGCGCATCCGGATTTCTAAACAAGAGATCGATACCGTTGCCGATGAGATTGGTTGTCGTCTCATGCCCGGCGTTGAGGAGGAAGATGCAATTGTGGATGAGTTCGAGTTCGCTGAGACGCTCGTTTGCGGGCGCGTTCGCGTTGAACTCGCTGCCGCCGATCAGCGCGGCGAGCACCTCCCCGGCACCGGTGCGGCCAGCGTCCGCCTCACGGCGGATGTGGCGGCGCAGGTAGGTCTTGAACTCATCGACGGCGCGCGCGCCGGTGTCGAATTGCTGCGGACTCAACGTAGGCTCCAGCGCGCCGAGGATAGCGAGCGACCAGTCGCGTAGCGGCTCGCGCTCATCGAGCGGCAGGTTCAAGAGATCGCCGATGAGCTGGATCGGGATTGCCGCGGCGAAATCATCGATGAGGTCGATCGTGCGCTCCTCGGCACGGTCAAGCAACCGGTCGACCAAGGCTTCGATTTGCGGCTGCAAACGGCCGAGCGCGCGCGGCGTGAAGG
>JAFAVH010000272.1 GCA_019242655.1 Methylobacteriaceae bacterium | reverse complement strand
GCGCCGGATTGTCGACGAGCAATTTGCGCTGCAATTCTGCACTTGGCGCAAAGAGCGGAATCAAATCGACGAGATCGCCGTCATTCGGCATGTCGCCCTTGATGTTCGGGTGCGGCCAGTCCGTGCCCCACAGAACGCGATCGGGCGCGGTCTCAATCAGCCGCGCAGCGAATGGCACGGCGTCGGTGAACGGCGCACCTTTGCTCGAGATGCGCTCTGCGCCGCACACCTTTACCCAGCATTTCGGGTCACGCGCGAGCAAGCCGAGCAGGATGCGAAACGGCTCCTGATCGAGTCCCTCCCCGGCCTTAACGCGGCCCATATGGTCGATGATGTAAATGACAGGCAGCTTCGCCAGTATATCGGCATAGACAAGTAAATCCTGCGCATCGAAGTGCAGGACGAGGTGCCAGCCGAGCGGCGCGATCTGCCGCACGACGCGGTCGAACACCGACATATCGGGCACGCCACCGAGATGGCGCACGAAATTGAAGCGGCAGCCGCGAATGCCGCAATCATCGAGGGCGCGCAACGCCCCTGCCGAGAGGTTGTCGTCGATGTTGGCGACACCGCGATAGCGGCCGCCGCTCTCGGCGATCGCATCGAGAACCGGCTGATTGTCGAGTCCGTGACAGCTGGCATTGACGAGAACCGCGCGGTCGACGCCGAGCGCGCGCTGCAATGCCTGAAAGGTTGCGAGCGGCGCGTCGGGCGGCGTGTAGCTGCGATCGGGCGCGTAGGGATAGCGCTCCGCCGGCCCGAACACGTGGCAATGCGCGTCGCAGGTGTTCGGCGGCACGCGAAAGCGCGGCGTCCGCGTGTTCGGATCGGCCGCCTTGCAAGTCACGATGACGTCAGCAGGCGCGCTCACGCAGTTTTCTTGATCTTCTCAGGCATCGCCGCAGCGGCGCCGCGCTCCTGCGCATCGGCAATCGCGCGCGCCAGCGACGGGTCTCCGCCCATGTCGGCGATCATGTCGGCGGCTTCGCGCATCTCCGCCGCGCGGCGGAGCCCGTGATTGCTGACGCGCTCCAATGAGTTCTCGGCGAGCGCAGCCCAACCCATGCCTGGATAAGTGGCCTCGAGACTGCCGAACACTTCGTCCGCAACATCGAAGAATGCTGCAGCGCGGCCGCATTCGACAGTCATGACTTCGAGGCCCTTCATGACGATGCTGCGACAGAGCTTCATCGCCGAGGCGCGGCCGTATTCGGCCGAGACCGCGCGGATATTCATGCCGATTGCATTCATACGTGCCGCGAGATCCGCCGCCGCCGGACCGCCGGCGAGAATCGGAACGGCGATTCCCGGCGTAAGCACCGCCGCCATGACCGCGCCCTCGACATAATGGCCGCCGGTTTTGTTGACGATTTTCGCCGCACGCGTCTTCGTGTTCGGCGAAGCGGAATTGACGTCAAAGAAATATTGGCCACGCTTCAAGTAACCTTGCGCCTCGCGCGCGACGTCGAGCACGGCGTCGGCGGTGACGGCGGAAATGACGATATCGGCGTCACGCGCCGCCTCGGCCTCGTTTCGCGCGGGCGTGACACGCGCCTCGCGCGCACGTTCGGCAAGCGGTCCCCGCTCGAACAGGATGTCGTACGCAGAAATCTGAACATCGCCGCGCGCTAAAAATTGACGCGCGAATGTCTGGCCGACCTCGCCGTAGCCGATGAAGGCGATGCGCATCATGACTCCATCTCTCGGCCTTCCCGGAGCAAATGCGTCTGCCCTAGACCCCGGATCGCATTCCGCTCTGCTTCATGCGTCCGGGGACGTGGCAGGTGCCTAAGCCGACCGGTACAGCTTCGTGATGACGAACTCACGATGACCCAAAGCCTCCGCCGCGGTGAGACGCCCGTTTGCCGTGCGCTGGATCATGCCGATCAACGCGTCGCCGGCGGTTTCAAGCGTCTGGTCGCGGCGCAGAATGCCGGTCACGTCGACATCGATATGCTCTGCCATCGTGCGCATCGTCTTCGGATTGCCGGTGATCTTGATCACCGGCACGATCGGGTTGCCGATGACGTTGCCCTGCCCCGTCGGGAACGTGTGCACGACATAGCCGCCGGCGGCCATCAGGGTCACGCATTCCGCCGCGGCGGAGGACGTATCCATGTAGTAAAGGCCCGGACCTTTCGCCGGCGCTTCCGCCGGCTCGAGCGCGTCGATGAATTTCGACTTGCGGCCGATCTTTTCGAGATTGCCGAGGGCTTTTTCCTCGATCGTCGTCAGGCCGCCGGCGATATTGCCTTTCGTCGGCTGACTGTCCGAGAGATCGTCCGTCTTATGCGCCTCGATCACATCGTCCTGATAGGCCTTCCACATCTTGTACCATTTGTCGGCAATCTCCGGGCTCGCGGCGCGCTCCTTGGCGAGATGCTCGGCCCCGGTGATCTCCGAGGTCTCGCCGAAAACGCCATAGATGCCGAGCGGGATCAGCTTGTCGTACATGTTGCCGACGGTCGGACACGATGACAGGCCCGTCGTCGTGTCGGACTCGCCGCACTTCGTCGATACCCAAAGCTCCGACATCGCGCATTCCTCGCGCCGCAGCTCGGAAGCCCAATGCAGGTACTCTTTCGCCACGTAGGAGGCACGCGCGATCGTGGCGATGTCGCCATGGCCTTCGATCCCGAAGCCGGTCACCGGCTTGCCGGTCTTGGCGATGCCGTCGACAACGCGTTTCGTCCAGCCTTCCTCGATGCCGATGACGACGCAAGCGGCGACATTCGGATTGGAGCCGATGCCGATCAGCGTGCGGAAGAAAAGATCGAGATCGGCGCCGAATTGCAGCCGCCCGTAAGCATGGGGCAGCGCCAACGTGCCTTTCACGTTATTGGCGACCGCCTCGCTCGCGGAATTGGAGAGATCGTCCAGCGGCAAAATGACGACGTGGTTGCGCACGCCGACGCGCTTATTCTCGCGCCGCCAGCCGCTGACGGCGAGCTTGCCGTAATCGCCTGATTTCAACGCGGCTTGCGTCTGCGCACGCGCAGCGATGATCGTCTTGTCGGAGTTTACTTGCAGCGAATTCATTTCCATCACGGCCTCCTCACCACCGCTTTGTTTTCATGTTGTGGACATGTAGGTGCTCGCCGGCAGCGACATCAGCGATCGCCTTGCCGACGTCCTCGCCATACTTCCAAACGGTGTCGCCCGCCTTGAGGTCTTTCAGCGCAACTTTATGGCCGATCGGAATGTCCATTTTCGCTTTTAGATGAAAGGTCGTGTCGTTCTCGGTGATGACGCCGAGCATGTCCGTCCCTGCTTTGAGGTCCTCGACAACAACGACGCCGCATATGTCCTTTGGACTATGCACCAAAAGATGTGGAATGCTCACGCGGATGGTCCTCCTTTGCTATACTTCTCAGTTCAATTGCTTATTCAGCGCTTTGTGGCGTCGTAGCGGGCTTTGGTCTCGGCGTTCATGGGATAAAGACCGGGAAGGCTCGCGCCTTTGTCAACTTCACCCATGATCCATTCTTCCATGCGCTCCTGCTCCGGCGCTGCGGCGAGAACGTCATCCAAAAGTTTCGCCGGTATAAGCACTGCGCCGTCATCGTCGACAACGACGATGTCATCGGGAAAAACCGCGACACCGCCGCAGCCGATCGGCTGCTGCCATGCGACGAAGGTCAGCCCCGCAACAGAAGGCGGCGCGGCCCCGCCCTGACACCAGACCGGCAATCCCGTGCCGAGCACGCCGGCGACATCGCGAACGACACCGTCGGTAACGAGCGCCTCGACGCCGCGCTTCTTCATCCGCGCGCAGAGAATGTCGCCGAAAATCCCGGCATCGGTGATGCCCATCGCGTCGACGACGGTGATGACGCCTTCCGGCATCGCCTCGATCGCCGCGCGCGTCGAGATCGGCGAGGCCCAGGATTCCGGCGTCGCCAGATCCTCGCGTGCCGGCACGAAGCGCAATGTGAAGGCGGGGCCGACGAGACGCGGCTGTCCTGCGCGCAAGGGCCGCGTGCCGCGCATCCAAACATTGCGCAGCCCCTTCTTCAGCAAGATGGTCGTGATCGTCGCGGTTGAGACCTTGGCGAGACTATCGATCGATCGGCTGGCCGGCGGCATCTCTTCTCCTGCTCTTGCGCACCCTCTTAGGCCGAAGCGCGCGGGCGGTCGAGCGCCGCTCAATGCGGCAGGGTTTGCGCGATCTCGGCCACATGCTCGGCCAGCGCAAGCGACGAGGTGAGCCCCGGCGATTCGATGCCGAAGAGGTTGATGAGTCCCGCGACGCCATGCTCGCGCGGGGTCTCCACGACGAAATCCTGCGCGGCGATTGCCGGCGGCACGATTTTCGGCCGGATGCCCGCGTAGCCCGGCTGAAGGCTGCCCTCCGGCAGGCCCGGCCAGTAGCGGCGGATCGCGCGGTAGAAGCGCTCGCCGCGGGCCGGATCGACGTTGTAGTCGATCGCCTCGATCCACTCGACGTCGGGGCCGAATTTCGCCTGGCCGCCGAGATCGAGCGTCAGATGCACGCCAAGCCCGCCCGGCTCGGGCACAGGATAGATCAGACGCGAGAACGGCGAGCGTCCGCTGAGCGTGAAGTAATTGCCCCTCGCGAAATAGCGTGTCGGAACCGCGTCCTGCGGCATACCGGCGATATTGCGCGCGATCAGCGGGGCATCGAGCCCGGCGGCGTTGATGAGAAGCCGGCAGGCAAGCGTCATCGGTTCGGCGCCGCCGATGTCGATCTCGATCTCCTCGCCATCTGCCCGGCCGCCGACAAGCGGCGCATTCAGCGCCAGGTTCGCGCCCTTGGCCTCGGCGTCGCCGAGCAGCGCCAGCATGAGGTGATGCGAGTCGACGATGCCCGTCGACGGCGATAGCAACGCGCCCGTGCAAGCGAGCGCCGGTTCGAGCGTCCGCGCTTCTGCCGCGGACAGGACGCGGAGATCGTCAACGCCATTTGCACGCGCACGTGCTTCGATCGATGCGAGCTTGCCCGCTTCCGCCTCGTTGGTCGCGACGATCAGCTTGCCGCAGTTTTTGTGCGGCACGCCGTGATCGGCGCAGAATTCATAGAGCGCACGTTTCCCGGCGACGCAGAAGCGCGCCATAAGGCTGTCCTTCGGATAGTAGATGCCGGCATGAATCACCTCGCTGTTGCGCGAAGAAATGCCGGTGCCGATCGCCTCGGCCGCCTCGAGGATGATGACTTCACGCCCCGCTTCAGCCAGCGCGCGCGCGATTGCGAGCCCGACTACGCCGGCGCCGGCGACGACGCAATCGACTCGATCCATTCCTAATCAGACAATGGTGCCCAGGGGCGGAATCGAACCACCGACACTGCGATTTTCAGTCGCATGCTCTACCAACTGAGCTACCTGGGCGCGCCGCCTTGCGGGGCCGCGTCATATACGGGACCGGCTGCTGCCTTGTCCAGCTAGCGGAATTTACTTGCGCGCAGACGACGCTGAACATGCCCGCATCGGCCGCTCGTGGCAGCTTTTAGAACGGAACAGCAACCGCGCGCTCCTCCGACACAAATGGACCCTCTCCCGGCGGGCTCATAGCCTGCGCCTCGACAAGCACGACAAGCAAGGCGAGTAGAGCTGCCAAAAGAACGAGCACAGGCGAGGAATCGGAACTCTCCTCAGATGCATGAACGCGACGCGGCGGAAGTGTCGTCGGCATGGCGATCCCTCGGGTGTAGGTGAGCGCCAAGCAATCAATGGACCACGTGTCACCTTGATGAAACAGACGTGCGCCAAGAGCTCGGCGTCGAGACCTGCTCGGGGTCGGCACCAACTCACGCCGCAGTTTTGGTCGGCTCCGCGACAAAGACCGGAATGCGTCGCGATGTGCGTTTCTGGTAATCCTCGTAAGGCGGATATGCCGCGACCGCGAGCCGCCAGAGGCGCGATCGTTCCGCTTCATCCGCAACCTCGCGGACTCGCATCGGCTGCACTGCGGTCTCATCGCGAACCTCCACATCCGGCTTGAGTCGCAGATTGTGCACCCAGGCCGGGTCTTTCGGTGCGCCGCCCTGCGATCCGACCAGGACATAACTGTTAGCGTCTTTGACGCGCATGAGGGGGGTCTTACGGATTGCCCCGGTCTTGTGTCCGACGTGGGTAACGATGATCACCGGCAGCCCGGTATCGAGCAGGGTCGTGCCTTGTGTGCCCCCGCTACCTTCGTATTTCTCGACCTGCTTGCGGACCCAATCTACGGGGCTGGGAATATACGTTGCCATGAGGCGTCCTCCCGATCTTCGCGCTAGAGGCGTGCGTGTATCGTCTCAAACCATGGTCGTGACGAGCATCGCCGCACCGTACAGCAACACCGCAAACAAATACAAAGCCAATCCGAGCACGGCGGCCTGGAAACGGTTGTGCTTGGTCTTTCTGATCGCGTGCAGCTTTAGCACTTGCTCGGCATACGATGTCGCCAAATCGGTCTTCTGCAATGCCTCGCGGTAGCTCAACGGATCGTATTTCCGTGCATTGTTGAGGAAGAAAACGTCTTCGGCTTCGTTCTCGCGCAATTTCGAGGAGACCGGCCCGAGCACACGCAAGAACAGCAGCAAGACGACAACGAACAAGCAAAATACGATGCCAATGCGCAGATTGACGGCGGTCGACGTATCGATCTGTTTGATGCTGTTGAAAATGGGATTGAACGAGAATGCCGTCGAGGCGAGCACGATCTGCGATTTCGTGTCATAGGCGCGAACCGTCGCCTGCGCGTCGGCGAAACTCGCCCGCAGGAATTCAAGTTCATGCATTTTTCACCTCATCCCTCCGGTATAGTCGCATTCGCGCTGGCTTGCCGCGCGCGAGACTTATTTTGAAAATCGCCGATCCGTTCACGTGATCGTATGTTCCTGCCATTCCCCGGCAGAACCGGACTCGAGCGACCCGATTTCCTTTAATGCGTTAATATCGAAAACAAACTGTCCGGGTTCGACCTTCAATAAGCCGATGTCGCGCCAGCGGGACATCGCCTTGTTGACCTTGGACCGGCTCGCCACGATGAGAGCCGCCAATTCCGCCTGCGTGACGTTCGACGGGATGCGCGCAACCGGGCCGGATTCGCCGCTGGCGCCGATGAGCTGCAGGAACAAGCGTGCGAGTCGGGTTTCGAGCGGAAATAGCGCGATTGCCTCGACCTGATCGGTCAGGACGCGCAAGCGCGCGCACAGCGCGCCGAGAAGCGCTTGCGCCAATTTCGGCTGGCGCTCCATGATCTCGATGAAATGCGCGCGGGAGATGCGGACGAGCGTCGCCGGATCGAGCGCCATCGCATCGGCGGAGCGGGCGCGTCCATCAAGCATCGCGATCTCGCCGAGGATTGTGCCCGGCCCTTGATGGCGCAACGTCATCTCGCGTCCATCGCTCACGCCGAGGACGATACGCACCCGGCCCGAGACGATGACATAGAAGCAATCGCCTTTGTCGCCGCGAAGGAAGATCGTTTCGCCGGCGATGTAGTGCCGTTCATGCGCGCCAGACGCCAGTTTTGCGATACTGTCCTCATCGAAGCCGGCGAGAAGGTCGATCTTATTCAGGCGGTCGGCAATGTCGCGAACGGAAAGCATCGGCGCCTAACGACTGGGGATGGTTAAGCCCTATCACGGCAGGTGAGGAGCGCACAGAGCTATGCTATGGTGAGCCGCCTGCATGGTGGACAATCGCACCTCGCCTGCAGCCTCTGTGTCCGGGGGAACAGACAAAGATCGCCGCTGACCTGCAAAATGGGATACCGTCGGTGCAAATTTGCCGTTCGGTGAAAAACGGAGAACTCCGATGAAAACGCTTAAGCTGGCTGTCGTAGCCGCCGGTCTTCTGACGAGCGCAAGCGCGTTCGCGCAGACGGCGGGCAATACCCCGAATACCGGGCCACAAGGCTCCGGCAACTTCGTCGCCGGTAAGCCCGAGGGCAGCGGCAACTTCGTCGCCGGTAAGCCCGAAGGCACTGGCAATTTCGTCGCCGGTAAGCCGGAAGGCAACGGCAACTTCGTTTCGGGCAAGCCGAAAGATCCGTCGACTCCCGCGAAGTAAGCGACGCAGAAACCGCGCGCATGGCGGAGCTCTCCGGCTCCGCCATTGGTGCATTCATGGAACGAGGAGGACAATGCCTGACTGGCGCGTACTGTTAGTTGCGGTCGCCGCCATATTTCTTTTGGCCCCGCCGGCCGCGCTTCCGCCAGAACCGGAAACGTTCGCGGCTCTGGTCAAGAACGTATTGCCGAGCGTCGTCAATATCTCGGTGAAAGGCAAGGGTCAGGGCGCCAATACCGGCGAGGTCGCGGAAAACGTTTCCTACGCACCGCACATCGTCGACATCGTCGGGTCCGGCTCGATCGTCGATTCGAGCGGCATCATCGTCACCAACAGACACGTCATCGAGAACGCCTACGAAATTTACGTAACGTTGCAGGACGGCACGACGAAAGAAGCGCGCCTGCTCGGCAAAGGCCTCAGCTTCGATCTTGCGCTCTTGAAGATCGACGTCGATCGGCCGCTGCCGGCCATTCGGGTCGGCAATAGCGACGAGGTTCACGTCGGCGACCGCGTGCTCGCGATCGGCAACCCGCTCGGTCTGCAGGGCACCGTCACATCAGGCATCGTCAGCGCGCTGCATCGCGATCTCAGCGGCCCGTACGACGAATTCATCCAGACCGACGCCGCGATAAATCACGGCAATTCCGGTGGGCCGTTGTTCAACGCGCGCGGCGAGGTCATCGGCATCAACAATCAGATTTTCTCCGATTCGCCGACAAGCGGCTCGATCGGTCTGGGATTCGCCATTCCCTCGAATGACGTCACCTTTCTCCTCCAGCAGGTCCATCGTTTCGGACGCCCGCATATCGGCTGGCTCGGGATACGCGTGCAGCGTCTGACGCCTGAAATGGCGGAGGTGCTCCACGTGCCGAAGCAAAACGGTGCGATCGTTGCCGAAGTGGTGCCGAAAAGTCCTGCCGCTGACGCCGGCATTCAGGTTGGCGACGTCGTGCAAGGCTTCGCGCACGAAGCAATGACGGATTACCGCGCGTTCAATCGCGCGGTAATGATGTCGGTCGGCAAAACCGTAAAGGTGCGTCTATGGCACAAGGGACAGATGCGCGTGGCATCCCTTACGGTGAAAGAATGGCCGCAACAGGTTTGGGAATCCTATAAGAGCGACACGTCCGAAGAGGCCCTATTCACCAAAATCTCGGATTACGGTTTTGAGCTTGCCGATCTCAGCGACGATCTCAGAGCGAAATTCCGTCTCGATGCGCAGACGACAGGTCCTGTCGTGACGAGTGTCGGCGAAGATACGGCTGCGAGCGGCGCCAAACTCAAGCCAGGCGACCTTGTGTTGACCGTGCAGTTGGAGGACGTGCATTCGCGCGCCGAGATCGAGAGCCGGCTGATGAATCTATGCAATCGCGGCGAACGCAACGCGCTTTTGTTTGTCAAAGGCGCAAACGGCACGACGCGGTGGGTGACCTTGCCCCTGCGGCTTTAGGTCATCCAACTGCAGCAACTACGTCGCTTTTTACTTGTGGGAGCGGGTTACAACATTCTAGACGTGAGGCAATTCTTAGCCACTGCTATTTGAGAAGGCATTCTGCTATGCTTACCACGATCCATCGCGGGCAGACCCCGGACCGAACGTCACCGAATGGCTTGAATGGCAACAAGTCAATTCCTGCCACGCCCGCCCGTCCAAGGGGAGACATGAACCGGGCCGTCGAAACTTTGGCGAAGATCGAGCTTTTTCACTCGCTCACGTCCGAGCAGATCAAGCTCCTCGATTCGCGCTGCATCTGGCGGCGCGCGAAGGCGCGAGAATGGATTCTCGACTACCAGGATGAAAGCACCGAGGTTTTCTTCCTCACTTCGGGCGTCGTGCGCGTATTGATCCAGACGGACGAGGGCCGCGAAACCATCCTTCGCGACATCCAGGCAGGCGCCTCCTTCGGCGAGCTCGCCGCCCTCGACGGCCATAAGCGATCGGCCAGCATCCTGGCGCTAACGGATGCGACGATCGCGCGGATGCAGGCGGCAACCTACGTGGAGACGGTCACAACCCATCCGCAAGTCGCGCACCACGCGCTCGTGACAATGACGCGTCATATCCGCTCGCTGACCGACCGGGTGCGTGAATTCACCACGCTCGGCATCCACGACCGGCTCACGCGCGAGCTCGTACGCATGTCGCGTCCCGACCGCACCGGCGAGAATCGCGCCATCGTCACGCCGCCGCCGACGCACGCGCATCTCGCGGGCCTCATCGGCACGCGCCGCGAAACCGTCACCAAGGAACTCCGGGCGATGGCAAAAGCGGGATTTATCGAGACGCGCCGCGGCGCCATCGTTCTCCTCGACGTGCAGAAATTGGTGCAGAATCTCGGGCGGGCGAAGTAGCCGCGTCAGCCCGTGTGAAATCCCACAAGGGTGGACGCGAGGCGCATTTATATCGCGTTCCAGACCAGCTTCACCTGATTTGGAGCACGACCCATGTTCCTAATTGTTCCGGTAACTTTCGGGACTTCGGCTTCGGCCCTGCACGGCCATCCCGGCGACGAAGCGCCCACCCTGCCCCGCTCCGTCGAGGGCGCATCGCGCGTGGCTGTGCTGGCCGCGAAATGCCTGCTCGCGATCGCTTTCCTTGTCGGCCTCGCCAGCACCATTCTCGCCAGCGCTTGACCCGCTCCTGACTGGCGGCCGGCCAACGCGGCCTCTCTTCACATCGTCGCGCGATTATGCGAGCCACCTTCGCGAGAGGTGGTTCGGAGAAGCGCATGAACGCTGCGGCAAAAGTGTCCGAGACCCGTCCGCAGGATTGGCCGAACGCCGTTTTCGACATTCTCACCGAACTCGACGTCCGGCAGGTCGCGATCGTTCCGGATGCCGGCCATAGCCGCCTCATTCGTCTCTGCGAAGACGACCCGAAGAAGCGCGTCGTCACCCTCACCACGGAAGAGGAAGGCGTCGCCTTGCTCGCCGGCGCGTGGCTCGGTGGAGAGAAGGGCGCCCTGCTTCTGCAGAGCAGCGGCGTCGGCAATTGCATCAACATGCTGTCGCTGCCGCAAATCTGTCAGATGCCGCTCTTGATGCTGGTGACGATGCGCGGTGATTGGGGCGAATTCAATCCGTGGCAGGTGCCGATGGGGCAAGGCACGCAAGCCGCGCTCGAAGCGATTGGCGTGATCGTACGGCGCGCCGACGAGGCCCATCTCGTCGCGCCGACCGTACGCGGCGCCGCCAACCTAGCATTCAATACCTGCCGCGCCGTCGCAGTTCTGATCGGCCAGAGCGTCCTCGGCGCCAAGAACTTCAAAGACCTGGCGAAACCGCGATGATGTCGAAAGACGGCCTCCTGCATCGCCGCGCCGTCGTCGCCGAGCTTTTGCGCGATCGCAGCGATCTTCTCGTGATCGCCGGTCTCGGCGCGCCGAATTGGGATGTCAGTGCGGCCGGCGACCACCCCAACAATTTTCCGCTCTGGGGCGCGATGGGAAGTGCCGCGATGATCGGTCTTGGTCTCGCGCTGGCGCAGCCGCAGCGCCGCGTCCTCGTCATTACCGGCGACGGCGAAATGCTTATGGCTCTCGGCGCGCTGGCGACAATTGCGGCGCAGAAGCCGGCAAATCTCACGGTCTGCGTGCTCGACAACGAACGCTTCGGCGAGACCGGCATGCAGAAGACCCACACGGCGTACGGAATCGACCTCGCCGGAATTGCAAAAGCGGCGGGATTTCCGAAGAGCCTGCTTGTGCGCGAGGCGCAGCAGGTCACGGAGCTGCGCGAGTGCGCGCATAACGGCACGGGCCCAACCTTCGCGCAGGTGAAAATCGATCCCGAAGCGCTGCCCTTCGTGCTGCCTCCGGCAGAAGGCGGGATATTGAAGAACCGCTTCCGCGCCTCGGTGCTCGGCGAAGAGGCGCTTTACAACTAAGCCCGCACGCCCAACCGCTCGAGCACGTCGGGATTGGCGACATTCGCGCGCCCGATCCTGCCGCCGGTGAGCACAGCGATGATGTTCTCAGCCGTCGTCAATCCGGTGCGCTGCGTTGCGCCGGTGCTCAAGCCGGCAATATGCGGCGTCAGAATCAAATTCGGCGCAGCTAGCAGCGGATTATCCGGAGGCGGCGGCTCTTCGCTGAGCGTATCCAGCGCCGCGCCGGCGAGATGACCGCTCGCCAGCGCCTCGGCGAGCGCCGCCTCATCGACGAGCGCGCCGCGTCCCGTGTTGATCAGGAATGCGCCCTTGCGCATCGCCGCAATCGCCGCGCGACCCATGAGACCGCGCGTCGCCTCATTGAGCGGACAATGAAGGCTGACATAGTCGGCGTCGCGCAAGAGCGCATCGAGGCTTTCCGCCACTTCGGCTAAACCGGGCGCAACGTTCGCGGGCGTCCGCGTCAGCACAACAACGCGCATTCCGAATGCACGCGCAAGCTCCGCGACACGCTTGCCGATCCGCCCGAATCCGACCAGCCCGAGCGTACGTCCGGCAAGCTCCGACGAATTGTAGTCGTCGCGGCGCCAGTCCCCTCTCCGCGTTCGGACGTCGAGCCGAACGATGTCACGACCGAGCGCCAGCATGAAGCCGATCGTGATCTCGGCGACCGCCGGCGCATTGCCGTGTCCTGCCGTCATGATTGGAATGCCATGGTCGGTGGCGGCCTTGAGATCGACGGAGTCGACGCCGGCGCCGGGCTTGGCGATGACTTTGAGATGCGGCGCCGCCGCATCCAGCACGGCGCGCGTGATCGGCGGATTGCCGCGCATCACCATCGCACGCGTCGGCGTTGCCAGCGTCTCGATGAGCCGCGCTTCCGTCACCTTTCCGGGCATCGTCTCGATCGCAGCGCCGATCGCGTTCAGCATGTCGGCGCCGGCCGGCATCATCTCGCTACTGGTGACGAGCAAACGAAAGCGGGTTTCGGTCACGCAATTTCCCCAAAACTTGTAAAACAGCAGTGCTCTAGCCGAGCTCGGCCGCGCTTGCCAGCTTGCTTGCGCGGGCGCCGCACTTCGCCGAAACTGAGGGCAACCACGAGCCAAGGCGGAACGCATGCTGCACGAGCGAAATATCCAGGCGCAGATTTCCTCGATGCAAGGCAAGGTCACGCCAGAGGAATGGCAGGCGCGCGTCGATCTTGCCGCCTGCTATCGACTCGTCGCGCTCTACGAAATGTCGGACATGATGGCGAACCACATCTCCGCGCGCGTGCCGGGCGAGGAGAATGCGTTCCTGATCAATGCCTACGGCATGCTCTACGAGGAAATCACCGCCTCGAGCCTGATAAAGATCGATCATGAGGGCAACATCTTAGCCAAGCCCGATTTCGGCTCCGGGCCCGATTACGGCATCAACCGCGCGGGTTTCGTCGTGCATAGCGCCGTGCATGAAGCAAAGCCGGACGTCGCTTGCGTCATCCACACGCATACGTCAGCCGGTATGGCGATCGCTTCGCTCGAATGCGGATTATTGCCGCTGACGCAGACGGCGATGCGCTTTGCCAGGATCAGCTACCATAATTACCGCGGCGTCGTGCTCGATCTTGCCGAGAAAGAGGAGCTCGTCCGCGACCTCGGCGACAACAATGCGATGATCCTGCGCAATCACGGCCTGCTCACGGTCGGCCGCACCATTGCCGAGGCGTTCAATGCGATGCACCGACTCGAATTATCGTGCCGATCGCAGCTTGCCGCGATGGCGTGCGGCGTGAAGCTCGCGGAAGTGCCGCGGGACGTCATCGACAAGACCTACATGAATTATCAGCCGCAGACACGGCGCCCTTATGGCGTGCTGGAATGGCCCGCCTTGTTACGGAAGCTGGATAAGATCGATCCGAGCTACCGGAACTAGGAGGCATGAGGTCTACGACGCTTGCTGAAGCTGAAAGACGTTTCCTTCCGGGTCTTCGCCATCGCATAGCGGGCCGGGAAAGCCGGGAAAAGACTTGATCTCTCGCATCGCGACGCCCTTGGCAATCAGCTCGGCGCGTAACTCTGCGATGTCGCGTGTGACCGCAAGAACGAGTTTGGCGTTTGTTTCCTCTTTCCACGCGTCCGTATCGGCAATCCGATATTGCCGGCCCACCCGATGCAAGGCCAATTCACAGGCGCCGACTTGGAACGCCGCCCATTCGCCTTTGATTTCCTGGTTTAGTGAGAGACCGAGCATATCCCGATAAAAGACCGTAAGTCGTTCGACATTCTGAACATACAGAATGATTCGAACGAGCGAGATGCTCATAAGCTCTCGCCCTGAGCAATGCCGTTTTCGGAACCGATCACTCCGTACAAATGACACGCCGCCTCGTGTCCGGGCGCCACTTCGCGGAACGCCGGCACCACCGACCTGCACGGTTCGAATACATGCGGGCAGCGCGTGTGAAAGGGGCAGCCGGACGGCGGATTCATCGGGCTCGGCACGTCGCCCTCCAGGATGCGCTTCTCGCGCTTCAGCTTCGGGTTCGGCAACGGCACCGCCGACAAGAGCGCCTGCGTATAGGGATGCAGCGGATTACCGAAGACTTTGCGCTTGTCCGCCTGCTCGACGATCTTGCCGAGATACATCACCGCGACGCGATGGCTGATATGCTCGACGACGGCGAGATCGTGCGCGACGAAGAGATAAGACAGTCCGCGCTGTTGCTGCAAATCCATCAACAGATTGATGACCTGCGCCTGAATGGAAACATCGAGCGCGGAGACCGGTTCGTCGGCAATGATCAGTTTTGGCTCGAGCGCCAGCGCGCGCGCGATGCTTATGCGCTGACGTTGGCCCCCGGAAAATTCGTGCGGAAAACTCTGCATTTGCGCCGGGCGCAGGCCGACCTGCTCGAACAGAGCGGCGACGCGTGCGCGCGCTTCCTGGCCGCGGCTCAATTCATGCACCCGCAACGGCTCGCCGACGATGTCGCCGGCCTTCATGCGCGGATTGAGCGACGAGAACGGATCCTGAAAAATCATCTGCAATTCGCGACGGTAAGGCTGCATCGCGCGGCGCGACAGACGCGTCACATCCTTGCCGTCCAATCGGATCGAACCGCTCGTCGGCTCGATGAGCCGCATCGCCGTGCGTGCCAGCGTCGACTTTCCACAACCGCTCTCACCGACAAGGCTCAATGTTTCGCCCGGCATCACGTTGAAGCTGACGCCGTCGACCGCATACACCGTGCCGGTGCTGCGCCGAAGCAAGCCTTTGCGCACGGGAAAATGCTTTTTAAGCGCGCTGACTTCGAGAACCGGCGCGCTCATGCAGCGAGGCTCGTGACGCGATCGGAGTGCCAGCACGCGGCGAAATGGCCGGGCCGCTTTTCCTCATATGGCGGAAACTGGGCGCGGCAGACGTCTGTTGCGAAAGCACAACGCGGTGCGAATGTGCAGCTCGCGGGCAAGTCGACGAGCGACGGTACAGTGCCGGGAATTTCGCGCAGCCGCGCCGTGCCTTCTTGTGTACCCGCCGCCGAGAGCCGCGGCACCGAGCCCATGAGCCCGAGCGTGTAGGGATGCAGCGGCGCGTCGAACAGCGGCGCGACTAGCGCCTCTTCGACTTTCTTGCCCGCATACATGACGACGACGCGGTGCGCCGTCTCGGCAACGACGCCGAGATCGTGCGTGATCAGCACGATCGACGTGCCGAGCTTTCGCTGCATCGACAGCATGAGATCGAGGATTTGCGCCTGGATCGTCACGTCGAGCGCGGTCGTCGGCTCGTCGGCGATCAGCACTTTCGGATTGCAGGCAAGCGCCATGGCGATCATGCCGCGCTGGCGCATGCCGCCGGACAATAGATGCGGATATTCGCGCGCGCGCTGCGCCGGCTCGGGAATTTTGACGAGCCGCAGCATGTCGACGGCCTTGTCCCACGCCGCGGACTTTGACACATCTTCGTGCAGCCGCACCGCCTCGCTGATCTGCCGGCCGATTGTCATCACCGGATTAAGCGACGTCATCGGCTCCTGGAAAATCATGGAAATGTCGTTGCCGCGCACGCGACGCATCTCCCGCTCGTCGAGCTGCAGCAGATCGCGCGCACCGAGCATGACGCGTCCGCCGACGATCCGGCCCGGCGGATCGGAAATGAGCCGCATCTCCGACAA
>JAFAVH010000396.1 GCA_019242655.1 Methylobacteriaceae bacterium | reverse complement strand
AACCGCCCGCCCGGCACTACGACCGGGAGGCAGCGGCTGGAGAGTGAGAGGAAATCGCCGCCGCAACGGGCGGCTTTCTCCGGTTCGCTCCGGTCGACAGGATATGCGGGACGCGACGGACAGAAATCGCCGGCACGGGGACCCGGGAAACCGGCTCTCTTTTTAATGAAGCTTCAGGTCTCGGTGACTTGGCGTCCCCGTGCCCTCTTCGCTTCCCTCTTTATCGTACGCGCTGGCGTGCGGCGGCGATGAATCGCGCCTATGTCATTCCTCATCCCGCGAAGGCGATCAATTCTTGTCGGAACGGGGGTTGTGTGACAAAATAGGCTTTGTTGCGCACATACATTGAGGTTGGCGCAAAGCATGACATCTTTAAAGTCTTCTCCGAAGCGAACTGTGAGGTCTTCGGCCACCAAAAAATCCGCGGGCCGCTCGCGCGGCGCCGGGGCAATGGCGCGTGCGGCGCGTCCGCCTGGGCCGCAACCGGTACACACGTTGCTCCTTGAGGAGGCCCGCGCGCTCGGGTTACTCGAGGGCACGCACAGCGAACATGTCAGCTTTCGCGCACCGCCGGCGCTGGTGGAAGCGGCCAAGCGCGAAGTCGGTGTCAAATCTACAACGGAACTCGGGCTGGTTGCCTTATCGATGCTGGCGCGCCCTGATCCGGTAGTCGGCTATATGAAGCGTAATCGCGGTAAGCTTGGCGCCGACCACCAGCTTGAACATTGATCTCGCTGGCGCCCTGCGCCGCCGCAAACCCGAGAAGCGCCGTAGTCAGCTCCCGCCACGCCGCCTGAACGATCTCGTCGCCGCTGCAGATCTGTTCGGGACTGCCCCAATAGCCTTAGTTCCGGATACAAACGTCTACATCCGTAACGCTGCAGGAACGCTCCCGCCGGCGGTAGAGGCGATCCTAGATCGTGCGCTCCTGTTTCACTGTACCGTCTGCCTCGGCGAACTCGCCATCGGCATCGGCAATGCTGATCCGGCTCACCGGAACTGGCGCGCACTGCGTACTTACTATGTCGGGCTGTTTGACAGTATCCCACAGACTCGCATCTTGCACCCCGACTCTCAGGCTTGGGCCGATGCCGGGTTGGTCGCGGGCACACTGGCGCGAATACAAGGTTACCAGCGCGACCAGCGCAACGAGTGCCTCAACGACGCGCTGATCTTGTTAAGCGCCGCCAAAATGGGCCTGCCTGTGCTCACTGCAGACAGGAGAGATTTCGAATTGATCCAACAGCTCGCGCCTGAAGGCCAGTTCATATATTATTGAACGGACCTGCAGTCATCTTGACCCGCATTTCAGCTCAGCGTCTGCGTGAGTGCCCGCAAGAAGCCGATACATTTCTCGATTTCGGCGATCTCGATGAACTCGTCGGCTTGGTGCGCCTGGTTCACGTTGCCCGGCCCGCAAACGATCGTTGGGATGCCGGCACTCTGAAACTGTCCGGCCTCGGTCGCAAACGGCACTGCGATTGTCTTGTTGGAGCGTGTCAAGCGGAGCGCCAGTGTTTCGGCGGCTGACCCCGCATCGGCAGCAAGCCCCGGCACTTCGACTTCGATCTTTGTCTCGATGAATGTATCGGGAAAGTCCTTCAGCCGCGTCGCACGCATCTTTTCGACATACGTTTCGAAACGCTCGACCGCAGCGCGCAGGGGGACGCCGGGCAGCCCGCGGAATTCCCAGTGGAACTTGCAATCCTTGGCCAAAATGTTGCGGGCGGTGCCGCCGGCAATCGTGCCGACATGCACAGTTGAATAAGCCGGCTCGAACCGGCCGGAGGGATCGCCGACGCGGGCGAAATCCTCACCGATGCGCGTGAGCTCGGTCACGAGCTCGCACGCGACATGCACGGCGGAAACGCCAAGAAACGGCTTCGACGAATGCGCTTCGTGTCCACGCACATGCGTGTGATAGGTCGACACGCTCTTATGCGTATCGGCGACTTCCATATTGGTCGGCTCCCCGACGATGACGGCGCCGGGCCGCGGCAGATCGGCGCCGAAGCGGCGGATCGTGTCGAGCGGCCCCTCGCAGGTGACTTCCTCGTCGTAACTGAAAAGAAGATGCACCGGCCGCTTGAGTTCAGCGCGCTGGAATTCCGGCACCATCGATAGGCAGATCGCGTCAAAACCCTTCATGTCGCAAGTGCCGCGGCCGTAGAGGCGCGTGCCGTCGCGGCGCACCGCGAACGGCTCGCTCGACCAGGATTGCCCGGTGACGGGCACGACGTCGGTATGGCCGGACAGAACGATTCCGCCGTCGTTCATCGGTCCGACCGTCGCAAAAAGCGCGGCTTTGTTGCCGTCGGCGTTGGGCACGCGCACGAAAGGCACGTTGAGCTTGTTGAGATAATCTTCGACGAACTCGATCAGCGGCAGGTTCGATTTCGAACTTTCCGTATCGAAGCCGACGAGCCGCTCCATCAGCGGCAGCGCGCGGGATAGCGCATCAGGATTTGCAGCGGTCATGATGCTAGTTTGGCACTGATCCCGCCGCACGCAAACATCACGCCGCGCCGCGCTCGATCCGCATCATGTCCTCATCGGAGAGACCGAAATGGTGCCCGATCTCGTGGATGAGCACGTGCCGGATGACCGCGCCCAGCGTCTCCTCGTGCTCGCTCCAGTAATCGAGGATGGGGCGGCGGTAGAGCCAGACCATGTTGGGAAACTGGCCTGATGCGGCGAACGCCTCAGCCTGCGCCAGCCCGCGGCCGCGAAAAAGGCCGAGCACGTCGAACTCGCTCTCGGCGCCGAGATGATCGAGCGCCTCCTCGTCGGCGAAGTCCTCGACGCGGATGACGAGCCCTTCGCAGAGCGCGCGGAATTGCGCCGGAAGTTCGGCGTAGGCGGCTTCAGCCAGGCGCTCGAAATCGCCGAGTGACGGGGCAGAGAGGTTCGACCAGTCTAAGGAAGCGCTCATGCGGCCGGTGTGAGCCTCGCGCATCCCTCAGCGCGGCAGGTCCGTCGCGCCCATGAGATGCTTGTCGACGGAATGCGCCGCCTGGCGGCCCTCGCGGATCGCCCAGACCACCAGCGATTGGCCGCGGCGCATGTCGCCGCAGGCGAACACCTTGTCGAGCGAGCTCTTGTAGGCTCGCGTGTCCGCCGCGACATTGCCGCGCTGATCGAGCGAGACGCCAAGCTCTTCGATCATGCCGTCATGGACGGGAGAAACAAAGCCCATTGCGAGGAGCACGAGATCGGCCTTGAGCTCGAATTCGCTGCCGTCGACCGGCTGCATCTTGCCGCCGACCTTCACGCATTTGAGCTTTTTGACGAGCCCGTTCTCGCCGGTAAATTCACGCGTCAGCACGGCGAAGTCGCGCATCGCGCCCTCTTCGTGCGACGACGATGTGCGCAGTTTCAGCGGCCAGTCCGGCCAAGTGAGGAGCTTGTTCTCCTTTTCCGGCGGCTGCGGCATGATTTCGAGCTGCGTCACCGAGAGCGCGCCTTGCCGCACCGATGTGCCGATACAGTCGGAGCCGGTATCGCCGCCGCCGATGACGATGACATGCTTCCCCGCGGCAAGGATCGGATCGTTCGACAAGAGCGGCTCGCGTCCGACGCGGCGATTCTGTTGCGGCAGAAAATCCATGGCGAAATGCACGCCACCGAGATCGCGGCCTTGGATAGGCAGATCGCGCGGCTTCTCGGCGCCGCCGGCGAGCACGACGGCGTCATAAGAGTCGACAAGTTTTTTCGCCTCGATGTCGATGCCGACATTGACGTTGCAATGAAACTCGACGCCTTCGGCCTCCATCTGGGCAACACGGCGATCGATGTGGATCTTCTCCATCTTGAAATCGGGGATGCCGTAGCGCAGGAGGCCGCCGGGCTTTGTTTGCCGTTCGAAGACATGCACGTCATGGCCGGCACGCGCGAGCTGCTGCGCGCATGCCAACCCCGCCGGCCCTGAACCGACCACGGCGATCTTCTTACCGGTCTTGCGCTTCGGCAGTTCCGGCTCGACCCAGCCCTCGGCGAAGGCGCGGTCGGCAATCTGGCTTTCGATCGTCTTGATCGTGACCGGCTGGTCGGTGAGATTGAGCGTGCAGGCCGCTTCGCACGGCGCCGGACAAATGCGACCGGTTATTTCAGGAAAATTGTTGGTCGAATGTAGATTGCGGATCGCCTCGTGCCAATCGCCGCGATACACGAGATCGTTCCAGTCCGGGATTTGGTTGTTTACCGGGCAGCCGTTGTGACAGTACGGAATACCGCAATTCATGCAGCGTGCGGCCTGGTCGCGCGAGGCCTCTTCGGAAAGCGGAATGACGAATTCGCGGTAGTGGCGAACGCGATCGGAAGCCGGCGCGTAGCGCCGGTCACGCCGATCGATTTCGAGAAAGCCTGTTACCTTACCCATAGCTTCTTCAGCAGTCCCCAAGTAACAATCGCCCGGCGAATTGACCTTTGAGAGTGTCGCTCTTAGATACGCCGGCACCTAGAAGCAAATTTGGACGGATGCCATGCAAGTCGAGAAGCTTGGCGATCACCTCGTCGTTCCCCTGCCCGCAAGCGTTGTTGAGGCGCTTGGACTGAAGGAAGGCGACAGCGTTTCCGTCGGTATTGTCGGAAGTCATGCCCTGGAGGTGGAAAAGGCGGCGGACAGAAATGAGCTGCTTGCACGATTGCGGCGATTCCGCGGGATGATTCCAGCGGATTTCAAGTTCGATCGGTTGGAAGCGAATGAAAGAAGGTGAGGCCTTCTTCGATTCGAATGTTCTTTTGTACAGTGTTTCCGCCGATACCCGGAAAGCAGATCGATCTGAAGAACTTTTAAAGGTCGGCGGTGCGGTCAGCGTACAGGTCCTGAACGAGTTTGCAGCGGTCCTTCGCCGAAAATATCGAACCCCATGGATAGACATCCGCACGGGACTCGAAATCATACGTGCGCAATGCCGCGTTGTGGCTCTAACGATAGATGTCCACGACAGGGGCGTCGCCCTTGCTGAGCGATATGGCTTTTCCACATACGACGCAATGATCGTTGCAGCGGCGTTGCTGGCCGGCTGTACGGTCTTATACTCCGAAGATATGCAACACGGCCTCGCCATAGAGTCTCTGCGCATCAAGAATCCGTACGTGTAAACTCACTCCCCCGCCGCTGCGAGTGGCGCCGGCATCTCGGCTTGCGAGATCAATTCCTGCAACGCGCGCCGGTACTCGACCGGCATGACCTTGCGGAATTTCACCTTCACCTCATCCCAGTGGTCGAGGATGTCGCGCGCGCGGGCAGAACTCGTGTAACGCCAATGATTGGTGATCAGCTGATGCAGGCGTTCGGCATCGAAACGCGTCATGTCGCTCATCACATCGACACGGCCGTGATGCAGGAGATCGCCACCTTGATGATAGCTCTTCTGCATTAATTCTTCCTCTTCCGCGACCGGCTCGAGATCGATCATCGCCATGTTGCAGCGAGATTCGAACGTGCCGTCCTCGTCGAGCACGTAGGCGATACCGCCCGACATGCCCGCGGCGAAATTGCGCCCGGTCTTGCCGATGACGACGACAATTCCGCCGGTCATGTATTCGCAACCGTGATCGCCGGTGCCTTCGACGACCGCGATCGCACCGGAATTACGCACGGCAAAACGTTCGCCGGCGACGCCGCGGAAATAGCATTCCCCTGAAATCGCGCCGTAAAGCACGGTATTGCCGATGAGGATCGACTCCTCGGGCGTGATCTTCTCGGCCTGACGCGGCGGATAGATCACGATGCGCCCGCCAGAGAGACCCTTGCCGACATAGTCGTTGGCATCGCCCTCGAGCTCGAGCGTCACGCCATGGGCGAGCCAGGCGCCGAAGCTCTGGCCCGCCGTACCGGTCGCGCGGATATGGATCGTATCGTCCGGCAGGCCCGTATGCCCGTAGATGCGCGCGACCTCGCCCGACAGCATCGCGCCGATCGCGCGATTGACGTTGCGCACGTCTGTCTCGATGCGCACCGGCGCGCCGCGATCGAGCGCCGGCCGCGCCGTCTCGATGAAGCCGCGGTCGAGCGCCTTGTCGAGCCCGTGGTCCTGGCTGCCGCTGTGATAGATATCGGCGGCATCGCTCGCCTGCGGCTTGTGGAATAGCCGCGAGAAATCGAGACCCTTCGCCTTCCAGTGATCGATCACCGCTTCGCGATCGAGCATCTGCATCTGTCCGACCATCTCGTCGAAGCTGCGATAGCCGAGCGAGGCCATGATCTCGCGCACTTCCTCGGCGACGAAGAAGAAGAAGTTGATCACATGCTCCGGCTGCCCGACGAAGCGCTTGCGCAAGACAGGGTCCTGCGTCGCGACGCCGACGGGGCAGGTATTCAGATGGCACTTGCGCATCATGATGCAGCCGGCTGCGATCAGCGGCGCGGTCGCAAAGCCGAACTCGTCGGCGCCAAGCAGCGCACCGACGACGACGTCGCGCCCCGTGCGAATGCCGCCGTCGACTTGCACGGCGATGCGTGAGCGCAAGCGATTGAGCACCAATGTCTGATGCGTCTCCGCAAGCCCGATCTCCCACGGCGATCCCGCATGTTTGATCGACGTCAGCGGCGAAGCGCCGGTGCCGCCCTCGAACCCTGAAATTGTCACATGATCGGCGCGGCCTTTCGAGACGCCGGCAGCGACGGTGCCGACGCCGATCTCGGAGACGAGCTTCACCGAGACCAGCGCGCGCGGATTGACGTTCTTCAGATCGAAGATGAGCTGCGCCAAATCTTCGATCGAATAGATGTCGTGATGCGGCGGCGGCGAGATGAGCGTCACGCCCGGCGTCGAGTGACGGACGCGCGCGATGATCGCATCCACCTTGTGCCCCGGGAGCTGCCCTCCCTCACCGGGC
>JAFAVH010000314.1 GCA_019242655.1 Methylobacteriaceae bacterium | reverse complement strand
GACCCGGAAATTCCCGTCTGGGAGGCGATGAAGCAATGCCGGCCGATGACGACGTTGTGTCCGATCTGGACGAGGTTGTCGATCTTGGTGCCCTCGCCGATCACGGTATCGACGAGAGCGCCGCGATCGATTGTCGTGTTGGCGCCGATTTCGACATCGTCTTGGATAACGACGCGGCCGATCTGCGGCACCTTCGCATGCGACTTGTCGCCAATGACGAAGCCGAAGCCATCCTGACCGATCTTTACGCCGGCATGCACGATGACCCGATCGCCAATAAGGGCGTAAAGCACCGAGGTCTGCGGACCGATGGCGCAATTTCTGCCGATACGGACATCGGGGCCGATCACCGCATTCGCGCCAATCTTAGTCCCCGTCCCGATTTCCGCGCGCGGGCCGACGATCGCGCCGGGATCGATCACAACGCCGTCTTCAAGGCGCGCATCCGGATGCACGTTGGCGCCGGGTGAGATCCCGGTCGCGCCGAAAAGCGAGTCCGGATGCGTTGCGGCAGGAAAGAGCCCGGTGAGGACGATCGCCACAGCGCGCTGCGGGTGGTCCGTTTCGACCGCGAGCGTGCAAGGAGGCACGAGCGCGGCGTGGCGCGGACGCACGAAACAGGCGGAGGCCCGCGTCGCTGCCAGCGCCGAGCGATGACGCGGATGCGTAAAGAATGTCAGGTCGCCGGCGCGTGCCTCCTCAAGTGGCACTATGCGGCGAATGCGCAAAGCAGGATCGGCGCCTTCTGCCACCCGCGCGCCGGTCAGTTCAAGAATCTCGGCGAGCAAGAGGTGCCGCTTCGTGCGAAAGAAAGTCGGTTCGCTCATGGAAAGCGGCGCGGTGGAGACGGACACATCGTGTCGCCTTACCAACCCGCCGCAGCAAAAGCCATCGGCAATGAAAAAGCCGGCGCCCCATTCCCCTTGGGCGCCGGCTTCAGCAGTGTCCGTCAGATCAGAAGCTCGATCCGCCGGAGAAGCGGAAGCGCTGAGTCACGTCGTGGCTCGCCTTCGACGTCACAAAGGCATAGTCAAAGCGGATCGGCCCAAGTGGCGAAGCCCACAGGATCGAGGCACCGACGGAGGAGCGAATCTTCTTCTCGTCGTCGAGCTGGATGCAGCTGCCCTGGCCATAAAGAGGCGGCGTGTAAGGCGGTAAGCACGTGTTACCGAGGATGGGCGTCAAACCGAGGACGTTGTTGAAGTTTGTACGGCCGCGATAATCCCATAGCGTACCGGCATCGGCGAAAACCGCGCCTTTCAACCCGAGCTCGCGCGGCAGTCCCCAGATGGGGAACTGAGCCTCAAGGCTTCCACCGAGATATTTCGTGCCGCCAATGCCGTTGCCCTGGCTATTGGTGAAATCGGAAACGTCGCGGGGACCGATGCCGCCCGGTGCAAAGCCGCGTACCAGGCCCGGCCCGAGGTTGAAGTTATCCGTCACGCGCAGCTGATAACCGGCGATCGGCTGCATGATGCCGCCCTGGAGGCGGGCGATGCCGATAATGTCGTCCCAGACGATGTCGTGATAGTAGCGAAACTCTCCAGTCGTGCGGACGAAGCGCGACTGACCGCCGAGACCGGCAATATCCTGCTTCAGTTCCGCATAGATGCCGCTCGTCGGCTCCTTGATCCGATCGAGACTGTTATATGACAGCGTGTAGCCGGCGAGCGAGGTCAGCGTCGAGCCCTGCGCTTCCTTGATCGCGAGCGAGGCTTCGCCGTTGGTCAAGCAGTTGAAGAACAGGCTTCTGGCGCCGAAGGGATTTCCCGACGCGATCGCCAGGAGGTCGAAAGCGGTATAGCCGGGCGTAACGCCGAAGATTGGATTGCCGCAATCGTTGTAGGGATGCTTCGTGTCATTCGGGACGGAAACATACTGATTGTAGAGCGAATAGCGCGGAGCGAACGAAATCTCGTCCGTGACCGGCAACCCGAAGCGCAGCGTACCGCCGACGATCGTGTTCTTATAATAGGAGTAGCGAGACACGTCGGACTGCTTTGCGAACACGTCCACGCCGGCTGCGATCGGCTGATCGAAAATGTACGGCTCCGTGAAACTTAGCTCGACGCCACGCGCATGCTGACCGGCAGTCACCGCGGCGCGCACGAACTGACCGCGGCCCATGAAGTTCGATTCGCTGACCGACAGCTCGGCGAGGAAACCGTCTGTCGTCGAATAGCCGCCGGAGACGGAGAACGAACCCGTCGGCTGATCCTCGACATCGACAATGATGATCACCCGGTCGGCCTGCGAGCCCGGCTGATTGGTGATGCGCACCTTCTTGAAGTAGCCCAAGCTGTTCAACCGCCGCTCGGCCCGATCGATGAGCACGCGGTTGTAGGCGTCCCCTTCGCCGATCTCGAACTCGCGCCGGATAACGAAGTCGCGCGTGCGCGTATTGCCTCGCACCTCGATCCGCTCGATGTAGACGCGCGGGCCCTCGTCGACGACGAAGGCGATTCTGACCGTGTGGGTGGCGACGTCGCGGTCGCCCCGCGGGCGGACCTGCGAGAACGCGTAACCGCTTTTGGCGACTTCTTTCGTCAGCCTCTCCACCGTCTTTTCGACGGCGTCACCGTTATAGATGTCGCCGGCTGATATCGACACGAGTGGACGCAACCTCTCCGAAGGAACGTCGGGCAAATGCGAATCGACGCCAACGTCACCGACGCGATATTGCGGCCCCTCATCCACCGAGATGGTGATGATGTAGCCCTGCTGCGCCGGATCGTAGGTGGCATCGGAATTCACGATGCGGAAATCGGCATAACCGTTCTTCAGATAGAAACGGCGAATGAGTTCGAGATCCGCAGAGATTTTGTCGGGATCGTAGACGTCGCTCGTCTTGAAGAATGACAGGAGGTTCATCTCCGTCGTCTGCATGAGACCGCGCAGGCGATAGCCGGAATAAACTTGGTTGCCGATAAAGCGAATCTCTTTGATTCCGGTCTTGGCGCCCTCGTCGATCGTGAAGACCACGTCGATGCGGCCGTTCGGCAAATCGACGATGCGATATTTGACGCTTGCCGCGGCGCGGCCGGAGCGGCGGTAGATTTCCAGGATTCGCTGCACGTCGGCGTCAACGATCGCGGGGTCGAACGGCCCGCGCGAGCGCGTCTGAATCTCGGCCTGGAGGCTTTCGGTCTTGACCTTGCTGTTGCCTTCGAAAGCAACCCGGTTGATGACGTTATTCTCGGCCACGTCAAGGATGATCGTGCCGCCGTCGCGACGAGCGCGGACGCTCGAGAACAGACCCGTCTTGCGCAGATCCTCGACGCCTTTGTCGAAATCGTTGCCCGTGAAGTAAGAGCGAATCGTATCCGTATCGACCCGGCGATTGCCGTGGACCACAACGTTCTGGGCGAAAGCCACCGAAACGGAGCCCGCAAGGCCTGCGGCGACGACCACCGCAAGGGCGAGCCGGTTCAGAAAGCCTCTGATCATCAAAACCGATCCCCATCCAGAGCGGCGTTTTTGCCGCACGCGGGTACTTGAGGCCCGCGTCTTTCATTGTACTGGGTGCGCGTCAAACGAGGTTAGCGCCGAGCGTCACCTGTCCAGTTTTTGCTTCTACAGGGTTTACCAATTGCTGCAATCGCTCAGCTGGGATCGAAGGGGCATTTTCGATGCGCGTGGCCGGTAGGTCACGCTTTGCCTGAGCTTCTTCAAGGTGATGTCGCATTCCCGCCAGGTTCCGACCGCGGCGTGTCCTTGATCGGTCGCAGACGCCCCAGCGAAAGGCCGAGGATGCGCTGTTTAACCCCAATGCATCAGTTGGCGCGTGATGCGGGAAATGTCGTTGTAGGTGGCAAAAATCATCAAGCCGCAGACGATCGCAAGGCCGACACGGAACCCATATTCCTGCGCACGTTCATTGAGCGCGCGGCCGCGCAACGCCTCGATTGCGTAAAACATGAGATGGCCGCCATCGAGTAGCGGGATCGGGAAGAGATTGAGCAGACCGATCGAGATCGAAAGAATCGCGGCAAGGTTCAAAAGCGCACCGAAGCCGAGTTTTGCCATTTCGCCCGCGACTTGCGCCGTGCCGATCACCCCGGACAGCTGATCCGGCGATTCGCGCCCAACGAAAAGGCCGCCGACATACGTCATCGTCCTCTCGATCACGTACCACGTCTCATGCCCGGCGAGCTGGATCGAGCCGAGGAGACTATAATGCTCGGTCCGCCAGTCGTCATGATGAGCGCCAGCCTCCACGCCCAAAAGCCCGACCCGCGTCTTGCCCAGCGGCGTCGACAGCTCTTTCAGCCGGGGCGTTGCCTCGAGCGTCGTCGCGACCCCCTCGCGGTTGACAAGGAAAATCAGCGGAGTGTCAGCGGAAGCTGAGACGATCCGCTGCATCTCCGCGAAATTGTCGATGGTGCGTCCATCGATTGCGAGAACGATGTCGCCGGGCTTGAACCCGGCAACTTCCGCGGCACCTCCCGGCGTCACGGCATCAACACGCGGCAGCAGGACAGGCCGGCCGAAGCTGACGAACAGAACCGTGAAAATCACCACCGCCAGAATAAAGTTGGCAATCGGCCCTGCCGCCACGACCGCGGCGCGTTTCCAGACCGGCTGGCCGAAGAAGGTGACGGAACGCTCCGCCACGCTCATCCGCGGTACGTCGTCGGATGGGGTGCCGCTGACCGCGTTGGCGTCGCCATGGAATTTCACGTAGCCGCCAAGTGGTAGCGCGGCGAGACGCCAGCGCGTTCCCTTGCGGTCGACGAAAGCGCAGATTTCCGGGCCAAAACCGAGCGAGAACGCATCGACCTTTATGCCGCACCAACGACCGACGAGGAAGTGTCCGAGCTCGTGGAAGAAGACGACGACGGTGAGAATGAAGAGGAACGGAACGACGTAGATCAGCAGCGTACCGAGCGGACCGAAAGCGGACATCAAGCCTCCTTGGGAGCCGGAAGGCGCGTGCCCGGCCGAGTGCCGGCCACGCCGTCGACCCGCATGGTTACTGGAGAGTTACCATGCCCGACCGACTTGTCCGGGCCAAGAGGCTGCGCGACCTTTCTCTTACAACATGGTCAACGGCCAATGCCTCGCCAACGCTCCGCGGCTCTTTGGCTGTGCCGTCGGCAAGCGCGGCCTCGCATGCCGCCGCAACGAACCTGGCGATATCGCCGAAACCTATTTTCCGGTCGAGGAAAGCTTCGACGGCGATCTCGTTGGCAGCATTGAGAACGGTCGGAAGCCCACCGCCGGTTTTCAATGCGTCCATCGCGACTTTCAGCGCCGGAAAACGCTCGAAGTCCGGTCGCTCGAATGTGAGCGTGCCGATCGTAGCGAGATCGAGCCGTCGCGTTGGTGTCGAGAGGCGCACCGGGAAGCCTAGGCAATGCGCAATCGGCACCTTCATATCGGGCACGGCGAGACCGGCCGTCACTGAACCGTCAGCGAAAGATACAAGACCGTGGACGATCGATTGGGGGTGAACGAGAACCTCAAGTCGCTCCGCAACAATCCCGAAAATATGATGCGCCTCAATGAGTTCGAGGCCTTTGTTCATCAAGGTCGCAGAATCTATCGTGACCTTCCGGCCCATCGACCAGTTCGGGTGCGCAAGGGCCTGTTCGGGCGTCGCAGCGCCTATGGCATTTGCTGTCCAGGTGCGGAATGGGCCGCCTGAAGCAGTCAGGGTCATGCGCTCGACCCGGTCGATTGGCTCCCCGCCAAGCGCTTGGAAGATCGCATTATGCTCGCTATCGACCGGCAAGAGCTTGGCGCCGACCTCTGCGGCGGTGCGCATGAAGGGCGCGCCGGCGCAAACAAGGCATTCCTTGTTGGCGAGCGCAATGGTGCGCCCTTCCGAAAGTGCGGCGTGGGTCGGCTCGACGCCGGCGGCGCCGGCAATGGCGCCCAAGACGAGGTCGGCTGGACGCCGCGCGGCTTCGACCACTGCCTCTGTCCCGGCAGCGACCTCGATGCCGGAGCCGGAGAGTTCGGCCTTGAGGTCGGCATACATGCCAGGCTCGCAGATCGCGGCAAATTGCGCAGAAAGGTGTCTGGCAACGGCGGCGAGGCCCCTTGCATCGCGACAGGCGGCCACGGCTTCGACGCGGAATGCGCCGGGGGTGGCATCAAGCACGTCCGCGGCGGAGCGGCCGATCGATCCGGTTGCTCCGAGAATGACGAGGCTGCGAGGCGCCGCGGAGGACCTACGGGCCCTTGCCTGAACTTTGGTCAGCATGGAACCCGCCTACCAGCTGAAAAGACCTGCCGCAATGAAGGGATATTGCCGAAACGCGCCAATCGCGGTTGCACAAACGCAAGCGGCAATAAATCCGTCGAGGCGATCCATTACGCCACCATGGCCGGGAATGAGGGCACCCGAATCCTTGACGCCGAAGCGCCGCTTCAGCGCGGACTCGGCGAGGTCGCCGCCTTGCGAGATGGCCGCAAGCAAGAGGCCGAGCAGAAGCAGCGCAAGGGCGGGAGCGCGTTCAATCCCGAATAGGGCAACAGCAAGTCCGGTCAGAGCTCCACAGACGATGCCGATCAGCGTGCCGGACCACGTTTTGCCGGCAGAAACTCGCGGCCAAAGTTTCGGGCCGCCAACGAGTCGCCCACCGAAATAGGCCATGATGTCCGTCCCCCAAACGAGCGCGAAAAGCCAAGCGACGGCGGCGAGGCCGAAAGCGTCGGCTTCGCGCAGCGCGATCACGCAAATGACAAGCGCTCCAGCGTAGAGCACCCCTGCCCCGGCGACGAACCGATACCCGTCTGCCGCAACAAACCCGGCAAGCAGTGCCGCCGCAATCAAGACAAAGGAAGCGATCCCGAGCGCGACGTAGGATGCGAAAGCGGCGGCGGCCGCTAGGCCGATGGCGCCGATGAGAAACCGGGAGCGACTGCGTACTTCGCCGACGAGCGCCTGCCACTCCCACAAAACCGCTAGTCCCGTGGTGAGCCAGAAAAGAGCGAAAAGGACGCCGCCGGCCCACAAGATCGCGACCGCGACAGCAGCAAGCACAAGCGAAGATACGACGCGCGGCCCGAGGTCAGCGAATGTGCGGCGCTCACCCCGCACATCGGCGTTCATGATCCGGTTTTCACCACCAGCGGAGCTGCGACGCCGCCGAAGCGTCGCTCGCGATGGGCATATTCGGCAAGCGCGCTGGAAAAAGCGGCGCGATCGAAGTCCGGCCAATACAACGGCAGGAAGACGAGTTCTGCGTAAGCCGCTTGCCACATCAAG
>JAFAVH010000282.1 GCA_019242655.1 Methylobacteriaceae bacterium | reverse complement strand
ACCGACGCGTTCTCGCGATCCTTGCCGGCCTTCTCCTTGAACTGCGTCATGCGATTGAGCCAGCCCAAACGCGCGACGCAATTGAAGACCCAGGCAAGTTCGGCGTGTTCGGCAACCTGGCTTTGATTGAAAACGATGTGCTTTTCCGGATCGATGCCGGCCGCAATGAAGGCGACCGTCACCTCGCGAATGCTCGCCGTTAGCTCGTCCGGGTCCTGCGGCACGGTGATCGCGTGCAGGTCGGCGACGCAATAGATGCATTCGTGCGTCTTCTGCAGCGCGACGAAGCGCGTGATTGCACCGAGATAGTTGCCGAGATGCAAATTCCCGGTCGGCTGGACGCCGGAGTAAACGCGCTGCGGAAACTGAGGTGTGGGCGTGAACATCGGGGCTCCGGCGGACGGAGCGCCTTATGTCAGTAGGCGCGGTGGAGCACAAGCCGCCGCTGGCGCGCAGCCCGCCTACGTCAGGCCAGACCAGGCCGTGGCGGTCGCCGCGTGTTCAATGCGGCGGCGCATCCTCTGCCGTGGCGAGTTGTTTGAGCAGGCGCTCACGCAATTCGCGCTTCAGCACCTTGCCGTTGCTGTTGCGCGGCAGTGGCTCCGTCGAGAGATGCATCGTCTCCGGAACCTTGTAATCGGACAAACGCGCGGCGAGGTAGCGCTGCAGCGACTCCGCCTGCGCCTCGGCGCTGCGCGTGACCACATAGGCGTGGACGCGCTCGCCGAGCACGGGACACGGCTTGCCGACGACGGCGCTCTCAACGACGTCCTCGTGCGCTGCGAGAACCGCTTCGACTTCCGCGGTATAGATTTTGTGGCCGCCGCGGTTGAGCATGTCCTTCTTGCGATCGAGCACGCTGACGAAACCGTCGGCATCGACGCTGCCGAGATCGCCGGAATGCCAGAAGCCGCCGGTAAACTCCTTCTGCGTGGCGGTGGGATTGTTCCAATAACCACGCACGACCGACCCACCGCCGATCCAAATCTCGCCGACCTCGCCGATGGGCAGTTCGGCGCCTTGCTCGTCCATGATCAGCACCTCGGCGCCCGGAATCGGCAAGCCAACTTTGGCGCCATGCGTCGCGGTGAAGGACGGCGGCATGATCGTCGTCGGCGAGGTCGTCTCGGTCGCGCCATAGGCGTTCATCAAATTGAGGTTCGGCAGACGCTCGGCAAAAGCCGCGATCGTCGCCGGCGGCATCGGTGCGCCGCCATAGCTGCCGATGCGCCAGGCCGAGAGATTGAACTTTGCGAAATCGGGCTGCAGCAGGCAGAGATTGTACATGGCCGGGACCATCAAGGTATAGGTCATGCGCTCGGCGGCGGCGAGCGCGAGAAAATCGGGAGCGCGGAAGGTGGGCATGACAATCAGCGCACCGGTGCAGCGCGCCATCGTGGTAATTCCGGCAATGAGACCGGTGACATGCGAGAGCGGCACCGACATGATGCAACGATCGTCCTCGCGCAACGCCATGCAATGCTCGAACACCAATGACGAGTTGACGATGTTGAGATTGGTCAGCATCGCACCTTTCGGCCGCCCTGTCGTGCCCGACGTGTAGAGGATGACGGCGGTCTCTTCTTCGTCGGATGGTGCCGGCTCCCGCGCATGTTGGCCTTGCAGCAAAGCGTCGAATGCCTCCGCGGCGGAACTTGGTCCAACGGAAAAACGATGACGCAGGCTCGCAATGTCGCGCGACGCCGGAATGCGCTCGGCGAGCTCGGCATCGTGGATGAGCACGCTTGCCTCGCAATCGTTCAAGGCATACGCGATCTCGTCGTGCTGCTGCCTTATGCCGAGTGGAACGCTGATCGCGCCAATGCGCGCGCAGGCAAAAAGCGCGATGACAAATTCCGGCCGGTTGCCGACAAACAGGCCAACGCGATCGCTCGGCTGAACTCCACGCTGCGCCAGCGCGCTGGCGACGCTCGTCACCTTGCGATCGAGCTCACGCCAGCTTATCCGCTGGTCGCCGCAAACGAGGGCCTCACCTCTAGGATTTCTCCGCACGGCGCTTGCGAATAGATCGAAGAGGCCGCGCGGCTTCTCGGCGAAGCATGTGATGACACGATCGCCAAAGTGGGCTTCACGCCGCATCCGCGGCGGCCGTCCACTGAGCCACGGGACGTCATTCATCGGATTGCTCCTCGATGCTCAATTTCAGGCAAGGTCACGATCCCACTCTTTGCGGGGCATTCATTTTGCGCAAGCATGAAATTACCGAGAGTGCCGTGATGCGGCCGGTGCGCGGATTCTCCGACGGGATGTTCTCGATCGTCATCGAGAAACGCGCCGAGTCCGCATCGACGTCGATCCGGTGAATGTTGCGTTCGAGGTTTGGATCGGCCCAGATTTCCAGAGTTGTCCTGTCGGGACCGATGCCGGCGAGCGACAGCGCGACGGCGACATTAAGATTGGCGGGAAATCCCGCGGCTGCCGCCCGCGCCGTTCCCTGAAACAAGAGCAGCGGCTCGGTGATCGAGTCGATGTCGATCTTGTTCTCGGTGAGATAGGGCGCGCCGGCGAGGCCCTTGACCGGCTTGCGCGTGATCATGCGGACAGAACGAATCTCGCCTTCCGCGGCGGCGGAGACCGCATCGAGACCGATCAGTGCGCCCGTCGGCACGATAATCTGGCCGTCGGAATCCCGTGCGATGTCGAGAAGAGACTCATGTTGGAGGAGTGCTCCACAGCTCAGGACGACCGCCTTCTTCCCGGCGCGGAGAAACGGCTCGACGATTTCTGCGAGGAGATGTGCCGGCGCGCATTCGACGACGAGGTCGGCAAGCGGCTCCAAGGCATCAATTGCGACAACCTGTACCGGATGCTGCAAGTGCGCGAGGCGAGCGCGTGCGGCAGCGACATTTTTCGCCGAGACCGCCGTGAGCGTGCAGCCCGGGATGCCGGCGTTAAGCGCCTCGGCGACTTTCAGTCCGATCGCGCCGAGACCTGCGACGGCGACACGTATCGGCGCTGACGATTGCTGCTTCGGCATGGCCGCTAAACAGCGTTCGCCGGCGCGGCGCGTGCCGATGCAGACTTCTTCTCGCGTCGTTCCAATATCGTGCCGAGAATGCCCTTCGGCATGTAGATGATGAAGAGCACCAGCAACAATCCGTAGATCAACGTATCGAGCGCCAGCACCGAGGAACCGAACGCAGATTGCAGCCCGGCGGTGCTTTGGATCGTCACGCGCAGCACTTCCGAGAGGACTTGCGTGAACACGGCGCCGACAGTCGGGCCGAGCATGACCCAAAGCCCGCCGGCAATGACCGCGAACACGATGTTCAAGGACACGCCCAATCCCGCGATCGTATCCGGGCCGATATACATCTGGTACTGTCCATAGACCGCGCCGCCAAGCGCGCACATCGCGGCTGAGATCGCCGTCACTTTCAGCTTTTCGCGCGTGACATCGATGCCGACGGAGGCAGCCGCCTCTTCATCTTGACTGGCGGCCTCCAGCGCATAGCGGTCCATGCTGCGATCGACCCACATCCAGACGACGAGCCCCGCGAGCCAGAGAGCGAGCGCGATATAGAATGAGATGACGCGGTCGGTCTCGAACTGCAATGCGTAAAGTGAGAACCCGTCGCCGTATCGTTTCGGCTGCGTGCCCAGCGAGCCGCCGGTATAGTCGCGCAGGCCGACGATGCAGAGGCGCACAAATTCGGTCAAGGCAAGCGTCAGCAGCGCGAAATAATGGCCGGTGATGCGCAGGTGAAAGCAGGGGTAGCCGACGAGCAGCGCCACCAGCACTGCCGCGACAATTGCGATCGGAATGCCGAACCACGGCGTCAGCCCGACATAGTTCCACAGGAGAACGCAGCCATAGGCGCCGATCCCGGTGAATGCGCCGTGGCCAAGCGAGGTCAGTCCGAACCGGCCCATGATCGACCAGCCGGTATAGATGAACGCCCAGATGAAGATTTGGATGAGCAGATGGAGATAGTATCGCTCCGAACCAGCGAAGAAAAAGCGGATAAGGAACGGCAGCGCGATCAGGACGGCAAGGCCGATGAGAGCGCTTCGTGACAGGCGCATCATGCCTTGCCTCCGAAAAGCCCTTGCGGCCGGATGAAAATGACGATCATGAAGAACAGAAAAGCGATGGCGTAGCCCCATTCCGTCGCAAAGCACGAGCCGCCAATTGCGATGAACTCGCTGATGAGAAAGGCGGCGATGAAACCACCAATCATGCTGCCCAATCCGCCGAGCACGCAGATCATGAAGATCAGCGGCCCGAACTGCTGGCCGATCTGCGGATAGATGTCGTATTGCAGCACCATCAACACGGCGGCGAGGCCGGCAAGTCCGCCGCCGATCGCGGACGTGACGAGATAAATGGTGCGGTGATCGACGCCCATGAGCGGCATGATCTGCCGGTCCTGCGCGATGGCGCGGATGGCAATGCCGATATAGCTGCGCGACAGGAACAGCCACAAAACCAGCATGGCCGCGCTCGCGACGGCGAACGTGATGATGCGCGAATAGGCGAAGGACATGTCGTAGATGTTCAGCGAGCCAAGTCTGATGCCCAGCGTCTTGAAATCGATGCCGAATGCCAGTGTCGCAGCGGCCTGCAAGACGAACAGCACGCCGCCGGTGACCAGCAACTGATTGATGGGAGCGGACTCAAGCACAGGCCGGATGACAAGCTGATGCAGGAGCAGGCCGGCGAAAGCCACAAGCAAAATGCCGAACAGCGCGGCAACGACAAACGGCGCGCCCGTCTTGTAGGCATAATTAATGCCGTACATCCCGACCATTACGAGTTCAGCGTAGCAAATCCATACGACATCGATGACGCCGAACACGAGGTTCAGTCCGAGCGCGAGCAGAGCGAGCAGGCCGGCAAGCAAGAGCCCGTTCAGCACCGCCTCGAGAAAAAAGATGTCGAGCTCACATTGCATCTAAAGGCCCATATACGCCTCGCGGATGTCGTCACTCGCCAGCATCTCCGCGGCGGTTCCGCTTGTCTTGATGCGGCCTGCCTCCAACAAATAGCCGCGATCGGCGAATTTCAGCACTTGACGCACATTCTGTTCGACAATCAGCACTGTGTAGCCCTCCGACCGGATGCGGCGCACGAGTTCGAAGACTTGCGCCACAATCACCGGCGCGAGTCCCATTGAAGGTTCGTCGAACAACAGAAGCTTAGGGCCGCTCATCAAAGCGCGGCCGATGGCGCACATCTGCTGCTCGCCGCCTGAGAGCGTGCCGGCCAGCTGGGAACGCCGTTCCTTGAGGCGCGGGAACAGCTCATAGATGAAGGCGAGCCTTTCGCTGAATTTGGCACGCGCCGACGGGATATAGGCGCCGATTTTCAGGTTGTTCTCGACCGAGAGCCTGGGGAAGAGCCGCCGTCCCTCGGGGACATGTGCGATGCCGGTCGCGATAACTTTGTGTGGTGGAATCTCGCGCAGCGGCACGCCATTCATCGTCATTGCGCCGCTGCTCATTGGAAGCAATCCCGAAATGATGCGCAAGAGGGTTGTTTTGCCCGCGCCATTGGCGCCGATCACCGCGACGGCTTCACCGGGCTTCACCGACATCGAGATGCCGAAGAGCGCCTGGAAGCCGCCATAGCCTGCGTCGACATTGGCGAGCTCAAGCATCTATCTCGGTCCCGAGATAGACCTCGACGACACGCGCATTGTCCTGCGCGGCCTTGGGCGCGCCGGAGAAGATCACCTCGCCGTGATCGAGCACGACGACGCGATCGACAACGCGCATTAGCACGCCCATTATGTGCTCCACCCAGACGATGGTGATGCCTTTTTCGCGCCTTATGCGTCCGAGCATGTCGGCGGCCTGCTCCATTTCGCGATGGTCGAGACCGTTGAGACTCTCGTCCGCGAGCAAAAGGCGCGGCTGCGTGGCAAGCGCGCGTGCAAGTTCGAGCTTTTTCAGCGCGGCAGCGCCAAGTCCGTCGAGCGTGGTATGCGTATCCGTCGGCAGTCCCACCAATGCGAGCGCCTCCTCGGCAAGTGCCCAGCATTGCTGCCGCGTTGCGATTCGGTCCTGCCCGAAGAAGGCGGACAGCGCGACATTCTCAAGCAGCGTGAGATTGCGGAACGGACGCGGTATCTGAAACGTGCGTCCAACACCGCGATGACAAACTCGATTGGCGGTGAGCCCGGCAATTTCGTTGCCTTCGAAGACAATGCTGCCGGCGCTCGGCGTATAAAGTCCCGCGATACAGTTGAACGTCGTGCTCTTGCCCGATCCGTTCGGGCCGATCAGGCCAAGAATCTCACCTTGTTCGACCGTGAACGAGACGTCGTTGACGGCTTTGAGCGCGCCAAAGCGTTTGCTCAGGCCTTGGACGTCAAGCAGCGGCACCGTTCGTCAGCGCGCGTAAGCGTGCCCTTTCGGGAACGGCATGACGGGATCGGCGGTCTTAATCGCGGCGGGCCAAACGACTTTGGTCTCACCCTTGACGAACTGCATCACGACCGGCAGCGAACGCTCGTTTTGTCCCGCCATCTGCGTGCCGGGCGGAAAGAACTTGATGCCGTAGCCCTGGATCGTGCCGCCGAGCGGAATGTCGGTGTCGAGCGCGGCTTTCCGCAAAGCCTCCGGATCGCAGCCGCCATACTTCTTGATCGCACGCGGCAGCACGTCGGTTAGGAAAATCCAGGTATGATTGAAGCCCATCGAAGCATGTGGCGGCACTTCCTTGGCCTCCGGCTCCGCCGCCTTGTAGCGCTTGATGAGTTCCGCGGTGAGGTCGCCGAGCCCCGGCGCAAGTGTCTTTGCGTCGAGCAATTGCGCCGGCGCGGGATCGACGTCCAAGAGGTAGTTCACGTCGTCTTTGAAAGTTTCGTAGAGCTTGTCGATCTGGCTGTAGCCGGCGCCGTGGCCGATCAGCGCGTTGAATTTCAGTCCCGCTTCCTTCGCCTGGCGTAGAAACAGCGTGATATCGGGATTATATCCGGTATGAAGGATCACGTCGGGCTGCGCGCGACGAAGCTTCGTCACCAGGGCCGAGAGATCGGTAGCGGTAGCAGAATAGGCTTCCTTATGCACGATCTGCATGCCGAAATCCTTGCAGCGCGCCTCGTTTGCCTGCGCGATGCCGGAGCCGTATGGCCCGTCTTCATAGATGATCGCGACTTTTAGATCTTTAGGCTCTTTGCCCAGTTTAGTCTTGGCGTTCTCGTTGAGGAACGTGCAAGAGGCGTCGCCATATTGATCGGAATGGATGTTGGCGCGGAACACGTATTTCAAATTTCTGTCCTTAAACACGGCAGAAGAGACGCAGACATTCGCCCAAAAAATCTTTTTCGCGGCATCGATCTTGGCGGCCATCGGCACGCATTGAGCGCTTGAAAACACGCCCATAATCACGTCCACTTTCTGCTCGTTGAGCAGGCGTTCGGTCTCATTGATCGCGACGTCCGTCTTCGATTGCGCGTCGGTGTATATGCCAACGATCTTATGGCCCTCGACGCCACCCTTCTCGTTGATCATGTCGATGGCGATCTTGTTGCCGGTCGCCGCCGCCTTAGAGCCGCCTCCGGCAAATGGGCCCGTGTAATCGTACAAAACGCCAATCCTGATATCCTCGGCGGACAACAGGCTTGTGTTCGACAAAAGGCCGGCGCAGAAAGCAAGGCCGACGCTGGCAACTGCGCGTTTCATAGATTCCTCCCAGACGGCCGAGGAGCCGGCTCCATTTTCTGTAAGTGTGCGGATGCAGGCGTCCCCTTGTCAATGCCGAACGCATGTCGCAGCTTGCTCGCTCGGATAGATTTAGGCACGCACAAGCGGGTGTTTGATGAAAACGGTTGCGTTCACAGCGGGCGGGTACCGCTACATTCCGGCGGTCTTCCAATATTCGGGCGGCGTCGCCGCCGAGCCTGGTTTTGCGATTGAGCGTATTCGCTTCCACAGGCCCGTTCCTCTGCGAGCGGGCTTCGCTGAGGTCGCGCGGATCATCCAAGGTTTAGGCCGCCCGCTCACGGCGTTCTGCGCCTGCGAGCTGCGCTCGCCCGCGCCGTTCACCGAAGACGGATTTCGCGCCTTCAACGAAATCTATGTCGAGACGCTGCGTGATTGGGGATTGTTCGAAGGTCGAACCAATCCGGTAGCGCGCAGCAATGTCTGCCCGGAGATCGATCCGCCTGCGGAGCCGTCGTTTCACGCGTTCTCGTTTACGGTTACGGCTGCGGACGAGACACCGAGTTTTGTCGTCGCCGGGAGCGGCGAATCGATGGAGGGCGGACAAACTTATCGCGAGCGCACCGTGCGCTTCGGCGAGACGTCGCCCGATGCGATGCGCGAGAAAGCGCGTTATGTGCTTGGCGAGATGGAGCGCCGGCTGAACGCGCTGGGCTTTGGGTGGACCGACACGACTGCAGCACAGGTCTACACCGTACACGACATTCACCCCTTTCTTGCCGACGAGATCGTGCGGCGCGGTGCGGCAAGTCATGGCCTGACCTGGCATTTCGCTCGCCCGCCGGTGCGCGATCTCGAATATGAGATGGACTGCCGCGCGGTTGCGACCGAGCGCGTCCTTGCGCCGGCGCCGCGTACCTAGGCATGTCGAGGAACTTGGCCGGCGGTGCCGGGGTTCTGGCCATCGAGAGAACGCCGTGCTTAGGTCAAGCTCGGTAAAGAACGGGTTGGGGGAGAGAAAAGATGACGACGCTCGTGCAAGCCGCTCCGATCGTTGACGCCCACGACAAACGGCGGCGCATCTTCGCGATTGTCGGCGCATCCTCGGGCAATCTCGTCGAGTGGTATGATTTCTACACCTACGCTTTCACGGCGATTTATTTCGCCTCCTCTTTCTTCCCCTCCGGTAACCAGACGACGCAGCTTCTCAACACCGCGGGCGTGTTTGCCGCCGGCTTCCTGATGCGTCCAATCGGCGGCTATATCTTTGGCTGGATTGCCGACACGCACGGCCGCCGGACCTCGATGCTAATCTCGATCGTCATGATGTGCGGCGGCTCGCTGGTGATCGCCTGCCTGCCGACCTATGCGAGCATCGGCGTTGCCGCGCCGGCCCTGCTGCTGCTTGCGCGTCTTGCGCAGGGGCTGTCCGTCGGCGGCGAATACGGTACCAGCGCCACGTATATGAGCGAGGTCGCGATTGGCGGCCAGCGCGGTTTCTACGCCTCGTTCCAATACGTGACGCTGATCGGCGGTCAACTTCTGGCGGTGCTCGTTGTCGTTGTCGTGCTGCAATTCATGAGCGAGGCCGAGATAAAGGCCTGGGGCTGGCGCATTCCCTTCTTCATCGGCGCCGCGACGGCCGTTGTGGCCTTCTACCTCCGGCGCTCGCTCG
>JAFAVH010000001.1 GCA_019242655.1 Methylobacteriaceae bacterium | reverse complement strand
CCGCCGCAACATTCCGGTCTGGTTCGTCACGCACGATCATCCGATCGCAAAGTATTCGCGTTACGTCGAGCGCAGTTTCACCTGGCCAGGCCCGTCTCATGAGGACGCGTCGCGCTGGCTTGTCCGCTTCGCCGCGAAACATCGACTCGATAATTGGGTTCTCTTCGCCGGCGGTGACGAAGAGGTCCGGCTGATTGCGCAGCATCATTCGCTTCTCGGCAAAACATATCGCCTCACGACGCCGCAATGGCACATCGCGCGATTCGCTTGCGACAAGCGCCTGACATACGAGTATGCCGCGGCACTCGGGCTTGACTGCCCATGGACGCGCTATCCGAGAGACCGCGATGACGTTGCTGCGCTCGACTGGCGGTTCCCCGTCATTCTAAAGCCGCGCGTTCATGTCGAGCGCAATGCCTTTACAATTGCCAAAGCTTGGCGCGTCGACGATCGCGCCGCCTTGTTGGCCCGGTATGATGAAGCGGTGGCGCTGGTCGGACATGACGGGATCGCCATCCAGGAGCTGATCCCGGGCGGTGGAGAGGCCCAATTTTCCTATGCGGGAATATGGAGCGAGGGAAATCCCGCCGCTTCGCTCGTCGCGCGCCGTACGCGCCAATATCCGGTTGATTTCGGCGCAAGCAGCACCTTTGTGGAGACGATCGAACACCGCACGATCGAGGAGGTGGCGAGCCGGCTTCTCACGTCGTTGCGTTTCTCCGGAATGGTCGAGGCCGAATTCAAATTCGACGCGCGCGATCGCCGCTACAAGCTGCTTGACGTTAACCCGCGGACCTGGACGTGGATCGCGCTGGGCGGCGGCGCCGGCGTCGACTTGCCGTGGATACAATGGCGGGTGGCGTGCGGCGAATCTGTCACGATGTCGCGCGCTCGCGCCGGTGCCAAATGGGCGCATTCCGTGCGCGATCTCGTCGCCGCGGCGCAGCTGGTTACGAGCCGCAAACTTTCGGCGCGCGAATATTGGCGCTCGCGGCAGCGCTCATCGACAACGTTCGCTGCATTCGCCGCGGACGATCCGCTGCCCGGGATCATCGATCTGCCGCTTCTCATCCCGCGTCTTTTGCGCCGACACTGGCGGAATCGCACGCGATCCAATCTGCGATGGATGCAGCGCAGATTGCAGGCTCTGTTATTCCACCTTCCGGAAGAACGAACGGGCTAAGATCGCGTTCGCTAGGAGGGGGTGCCAGGGTTTTGACGATTATTTGAGTGCCGCTGCACATTTCGTATGCCCGCCGCGACTGCGAGCCCAATGCACGCTATCGGCGCCATGACGAAAGGCACGGCGGGCCACCCGAAATGTGCGGCCCAGAAGCCGATCGTGAGTGGTCCGACGAATTGCCCGATATTGCTGACCTGCTGGATGAGGCCGACGGTCGGCGTGACCAGCGCAGGCGTCGGCGCGAAACGTGGAATGGCGGCAAAGATCGAACCGGGTAAGAGCCCGCCAACGCCAAGCGTGAGTGCCGCGGTCGCCGCAATCAGTCCGCTTCCAGCGCCACTGGCAAAGATGAGCAGCGGCGCGAGGCCGTACACAACGAAACTCGTCGCCACGTTCCCCCATATTGGAACGCCGGCGCGCAGTAATAGACCCGCCACGATGTTCCCTGCGACATTGGCCGCGACGGCGGCAGTCGTGAATAGGCCCGCCGCGGCGACCGACAAATGAAGTTGCGTGACAACAATGAGCGGCAAGAAGCCGGCGATCGCCACATACAAGAACGAGTAAAGCCCGAAGGCGAGGGCAAGGTAAAGACACCCGCTGGCATGAAACAGCGCTTCGATATCTCCGATGAGCGAGCTTCCTCTTGCGCCTTTGCCGCCGAGGCCGAAGCGAAAAAAGCACAAGGCCGCGTAAGCGATCGGCAGGAGCGCGTTGAACGCCCACACCGAACGCCAGCCGATCTGCGGTAAAGCTGGGCCAAGGAGCAGCATGAGCACGGTGCCGATCGGCATGTAAGTGCCCCAGACCGCGAGCATAAAATCGCGGTCGCGTGGTGCGACGACCTGCTGCAAGAGATCGGGGATGACGAGCGCCGTCGCGAGAAGGCCGAAGCCTTCGATCGCGCGCGACAGAATGAGGATTGGCGCAGTCGTCGCGAGCATACCGACCGCGCTGCCGATGCCGATCACAACAAGACCGAGGATAAGCGCGCGGCGAGCACCGAGGTCACGCATGAACACGCTGATCGGCATTGCGCCAAGCGCTCCGGTCAATGCGACGACCGCGAGGATCATCGAGCCGACGTCAACGCCGATATGAAGCTCGGCAATGATAAGCGGCATGGCAATGAACGCCTTGCCGACCTGGCATGCCGCGATAATGCCGGCGCCGATCAGCAGCGCCACGTCGAGAATTTGCGTTTTTTCCGGCGCTCCTATCACGCGCCGCCGAGATACGCGGCAACGACGCTCTGATCGTTTGCGACGTCAGCTGCAGGGCCGGAGAGAGTGATACGGCCGCTCTCGAGCACATAGGCCTGGTCGGCGATCTCAAGCGCTGCGCGCGCATTTTGCTCGACAAGCAGGATCGTGCGCTGTTCCGCTTTGAATTCCGCGATGATGCGAAAGATTTCTTCGACAAAGCGGGGGGCAAGTCCCATCGACGGCTCGTCGAGAAGGAGCAGCTTCGGGTCGGCCATCATGGCGCGGCCCATCGCCAGCATCTGCTGCTCGCCGCCGGACAACAGGCCAGCCGACTGCGTGCGGCGCTCGGCAAGCCGGGGAAAGCGCGTCAGCACATGCTCGCGGCGGCGCGATTCCTCGGCGCGATCACTGAGGAGATAGGCACCCATGCGCAGGTTTTCGTCGATCGTCATGTTGGCAAAGACCTGTCGCCCTTCGGGCACCTGCACGATGCCAAGCCGCGCGATGCGATTCGCGGAAAGCGCGGAAATATCGGTGCCGGCAAGACGGATCGAGCCCGCGCGCGGCCGCAGCAAGCCGGACAGGCCGCGCAGGGTTGTCGTTTTGCCGGCGCCGTTGGCCCCGATCAGCGTCACGACGCGACCGGCCTCGACGGAGAGATCGACGCCTTTCACCGCATCGATGCGGCCATAGCCGAGAACCAAACCGCGCACGTCGAGGAGCGGCAAGGAATGCGCTTCTGTCATCGGACGCGCGCTCCCGCCTCAAGCCGTTCTGCGACCTTGGTGCCGAGATAGGCTTCGATCACTTTCGCATCGCTGCGCACTTCGATCGGTGTGCCCTCGGCGATCTTGCGGCCGAAGTTGAGAACCGTAATGCGGTCGCAAAGATGCATGATGAAATGCATGTCGTGCTCGACAAGGAGCAGCGTCACGCCGCGCGCCTTCAATCGCAGAAGCAGATCGATCAAGCCCGAGGTCTCGGATGGATTCATCCCGGCCGCCGGCTCGTCCAAGAGCATCAGCTTTGGGTCGGAGGCAAGCGCGCGGGCGATTTCGAGCCGGCGCTGATCGCCGTATGGCAGATTGCCGGCGCGCGTCGAAATATTGGCAAGGCCGACAAACGCCAAAATCTCGCGCGCTTTTGCAATCGCCGCGGCTTCCGCCGCGCCAAAGGATTTCAGCCGCAGAAGCGTCGCACCAATCCCGCCGCCGACATGCGCATGCATGCCAGCGAGCACGTTCTCCAAAACCGTCATCTCGCCGAACATGCGTATGTTCTGGAATGTACGCGCGAGTCCGCGCTGCGCGCGCTGCCAGCTCGGCCACTTGTCGATCGTTTCGCCATCGAAACGGATATGGCCGTCGCTCTGGTGACCGAGGCCCGAAATCAGGTTGAAGGCGGTGGTCTTGCCCGCGCCGTTCGGCCCGATCAGACCATGCACCGTCTGGGGCTCCACGTGAAACGATACGCCGTCAACGGCGGCGAGGCCGCCGAAACGGACGGTGAGGTTTTCCAGCGTGAGAATGGCGCCGTTCACGGACGCGCTCCGGTGCGGCCGATGCGCCACGGGACTAATCCGTGCGGCATGAACAGAACGGCGATAACGATGATGAGCCCGTTGAAGACGAGGCGGAAATCGTGCAGCGGGCGCAACACTTCCGGCAGAAGTGTCAGGATGATCGCGCCGACGACCGGTCCGAACGGGGAGCCGATGCCGCCGAGAAGCGCGTAACTCAGGATCGTCACCGCAGCATCGAAACCGTAATCGTTGGGCGAGATGAAGGACGAAACATGCGCATTCAAAGCGCCGGCTAGTCCGGCAAGCATCGCCGACACGACGAGCGCGGAAATGCGGTAGCGCGGCAGATGCACCCCAAGCATGCCGGCGGCTACCTCGTCCTCGCGCATCGCTTCCATCGCGCGGCCGAGCCGCGAGCGGCTGACAAGAACGAATGCTATCAGCGCGAGGAGAAGCGCGCCGAAAATGATCGCGTATCCCGCCTTCTCCGGAATGCCGGATAGGCCGAGCGCGCCGCCGGTCAGCTCGGAATTGACGAAGGCGATGCGCAAAACTTCACCAAGACCGATCGTCGCCAGAGCAAGGTAGACACCGGAGAGGCGCAACGTCGGCACGCCGATGATCAGCGCGGCGAGCGCCGGTACGGCCATCGAAGCGAGAAGCACAAGCGCAAACGGTGTGCCGAGCTTCAAGGTGAGCAGCGCGGACGTATAAGCGCCAAGCCCCATGAAAGCTGCCTGGCCGAGCGACAGCTGGCCGATCGCCAGCACGACATACATGCTGAGCGCGAGCAGACCGTTGATCCCCAGCGCGTAGATGAGACTTTGATACGAGAAAAGGAAATCGTCGAGAAAAGCGGGCATCAGGCGCGCTTGACCGCGGCGCGGCCGAACAGGCCGACCGGCCGGAACCAGAGTGTGAGAACGAGCAGAAGGAAGCCGACGGCGTCTTTCAGCGACGAGGCAACGTAACCGGCGGTGAGGCCCTCGAGCAGGCCGAGAATAAGTCCGGCGATCAACGCGCCTCTAATGTCGCCGAGCCCGCCGATGATGATGACGGCAAACCCTTTGAGCATCATCACCTCGCCCATATAGGGCTGGATCGCATTGTAATTCAGCCCGATGAGAATGCCGGCAGCGGCGCCGAGCGTACCCGAGACAAACGAGACGAAGAAGGTGACCAGTGTCACATCGACGCCCATCAGCCGCGCAGCGTCCGGATTTTCGGCGAGCGCGCGGATAGCAAGACCGAGCCGCGTGCCGCGCATGAGCGCGAGGAGGAGCGCGACCATCGCGAAAGCGGTGCCGACGATCAGTATCTGGCTGCGGCTAACGCGGACGCCGCCGATTTCGATTGCCGAGGAGTCGATCGCTGCCGGCGGGAAGCGCTGGATATCTGTTCCGATGAAGGCGGTCATCAAGGAGTAGAGGAGCAGCGTCGCACCAAGCGTCACCATGAGCGAGGCGAGTTCCGGCGCTTTCTTGCGTCGCAGAGGCGTGAGCAAGAGCCCGTCGATGACGACGGCGATGAGCCCGGTTGCCACAGCCGCGAGGGGCAGCGCGAGCAAGATCGGGAAGGCAAAGTTCCGCGTCGCGTAAAGCGCGATCAGGGCGCCGGTCGAGAAATAAACGCCGTAGGTCAGGTTGATGACGTTGAGCACGCCGAACATCAGCGTGAAGCCGAGCGCGAACAGCGCGTATGTCGCGCCCGATATGATGCCGTTGACGAGTTGCTGGGCGAGCATGGATAAACTTTGTCGCTCATTGCCTACCCTTCTCCCCTTGCGGGAGAAGGTGCCCTGCGAAGCAGGCGGATTAGGGGTTAATCCCCTTCACCCTCATCCGTCATTGCTTCGCAATGACACCTTCTCCCATCGAGGGAGAAGGTGCGCTAACGATCGGCTTGCGTTAATTGAATTGCTTGAACCCGCCGTCGCGCATCTCGATCACGACGACTCCCGATGTCTCTGCCGGATCGCGGTTTTCCGTAAACGAGAACGGCCCCATGACGCCGGTATATTTCACCTTGCCAAGCGCATCCTTGATCTTCTCCGGCTCGGCGGCGCCGGCGGCGTTGATCGCGGCTGCGACGATGAACAGCGTATCGTAGGCCTGCGCTGCGAACTGGTCCGGGTCCATATTGTATTTGGCTTTATACGCCTCGACGAATTTCTGGCTCGCCGGATCGGCTTTGCCGATGAACCAGGGCGAACCGACAAGCGTGCCGTTCGCCGCGTCGCCTGCGATCTCCATCACCTTCGGCGCGTTGAGGCCATTGCCGCCGATCACCCGGACTTTTTCCGGGAAGCCAAGCGCCTTCTTGCCAAGGAGAATGCCGGACCCGGCTTCGACAAGAGCCGAGACGACAATCGCATCCGGATTGAGGCCTTTGATCTTGGTGAGCTGCGCCGAGAAATCGGTGTCCTTACCGCCGAACGTCTCCGTCGTTAGCGTCTCGATGCCAAGTTTTTCGAGCGCCGCTTTCATCACGTCATAAGCCGACTTCGTGAATGCATCGTCGTTGCCGTACATGACGGCGACCTTCTTGATGCCAAGCTTTTGCTGCGCCGTTTTCAGCGTCACCGGCACGACGTCGGCTTCCGGCAGCGACGTGCGGAACACGTAAGGACCGATCGCGGTGATGCCGTTCGCGGTCGTAGACGTGCCGACGATCGGGATTTTCCGCTCGTTCGCGACAGGCCCGGCGGCGAACATTTCGTTCGATAATGTCGGCCCCAGAATGAGCGGCACCTTGCTGCGGCCGATCAGCTGACGTGCAGCGTTGATCGCCTGGTCCTTGTTGCCGGCCGAATCTTCATAGGTGATTGCCAGCGGACGGCCGCCGAGCACGCCGCCGTTCTTGTTGACGGATTCGAGGGCGAGATCGAAGCCGTTTTTGATGGCGATGCCGTATTTATTGTTCGGACCGGTAAGAATCTCGATCGCGCCTATCGTCACGGGCTCTTTCGACTGCGCGAGCGCGGCAGCGCTCCAGAGCGACGCGGCAAGCGGCAGCGCCGCAAGCGCCGTCAATTTCTTCAACATGATACCTCCCTCGACGGACGGTCGGGACGCCGTCCCACGAAAATCTGGCTTATCTAACCGAGCGTTGGCGGGGCTGCAAACCGCGACGAAGTGCTATGAGCCGGGCGCCATGGTGTGTTCTGCCGCCCTGGGCCAGACGGTCGAGGTCCCCTCTCGCGCGAGTCCCCTCGTGTCCGTGCAAACAGCGCCATTGCATGAGCCGCACGCGTCGTCCGTCCTTGATGGACGCGCCGCGTGGTCGCGTCTCGCTCTCGCGGTGCTCATCGGTACGCTTGGCAGCGTCGGCAGTTGGTCGGTTCCCGTCAGCCTGCCTGCGGTCCAGGCGGAGTTCGGCATCGCGCGCGCGGCTGCGTCGCTGCCTTATACGCTCACGATGGTTGGCTTTGCCTTCGGCGGCATCGCGTTCGGCCGTCTTGCCGATTGGCGCGGCGTATTCCTGCCGCTCGTCATCGGCGCGGTTGCGCTTGCCTGCGGTTATGTCGCGGCGGGGTTTGCACCGAATCTGCCGACCTTTGCCTTGGTCCAGGGTGCTCTCATCGGCTTTGGAAGTGCCGCGAGCTTCGGACCGCTGATGGCCGACATCTCTCACTGGTTCGAGCGGCGCCGCGGCATTGCAGTGGCCATTTGCGCCGCCGGAAATTACCTCGCCGGCGTCGTCTGGCCGCCGTCGCTCCAGCACTTCATCGAGACGAGCGGCTGGCGTGCGACGCATATCGGCGTCGGCCTGTTCTGTGCCGCGACGTTGTTGCCGCTTGCCTGGTTCATGCGGCAGCGCCCGCCCGGGCACGCGATACAGGCCGATGCTCCGACCGCCACGTTTGTGCCGTTGGAAACCGGCCTCTCGCCGCGCGCCCTGCAGGCGCTGCTGTGCACCGCCGGTGTCGCCTGCTGCGTCGCTATGGCGATGCCTCAGGTTCACATCGTCGCCTATTGCGGCGATCTCGGTTACGGCGCAGCACGCGGCGCTGCGATGCTGTCGCTCATGCTCGGCTTCGGCATTTTCAGCCGCGTCGGCTCTGGGTTTGTCGCCGATCGGATCGGCGGCCTCGCCACGCTGTTGCTGGGATCGGTCCTGCAGGCCTGCGCGCTGCTTCTCTATCTCATGTTCGACGGGCTCAGCTCGCTTTACGTGATCTCTGCTTTATTCGGTCTCTTCCAAGGCGGCATCGTGCCGAGCTACGCGATCATCGTGCGCGAGCATTTCGCGCCGCGCGAAGCCGGCGCGCGCGTCGGGCTCGTCCTGATGGCGACTCTCGGTGGCATGGCGCTTGGCGGCTGGATGTCCGGCCTTATCTTCGACCTCACGGGCTCGTATCGGATCGCGTTCTTGAACGGGCTCGCCTGGAATCTCCTGAATGCCTCCATCGTGCTGTGCCTGCTTCTGCGGTGCCGGTCTCGCCCGCTCGCTGTGCCGGCTAATTCGGTGGCGTGATATAGGAGATGGTTGAAGACACCATGTGGTGTCTTCCTATTGGCAAAAGCTCTGCTTACGCTGACGGCACGATCCGCGGCGCGGCATGAAGAAGCTTTCTTTCATTTTCCTCGGTCTCGGCGGCTCGGCGGCGATCGCCGCCGGCGTCGGCGTCCTCGTGCTGGCGTTGGACATCGGTCCCCGCCAAGTCGCACGCCCGGCCGGTGCCAACTCGAGACCGGCGACAGAGCCCCTCGATCCCGCGGCACCGGAAGCGCGCGCTGAGGCGCGAAAATCGATCGAAGCGCGCATCGCGCAAGTGCCGGAATATCAGCGCTTCTTCGATCGCCTGCGGCTCGCGCTTCCCGCTCAGTACGAAGCAACACTCAACGGCTTCGCCGATCGGCTCGTTGCGACAGGAAAGGAGCAGTCCGTCGACACATATCTTTCCGAGGCAGTGCGTGATCTGCGGCAGGCACGCGGCGCGCTCGCGGCGAAGGCCGACGGTGCGGTGCTCGCGCGAATATTCGAGGTGCAGCTCGCAATGCTCGACGCGTTGTCGAAAAGCGATCAGCGGCTCTGCGTCGATTTTCTTTACGGCGGTGCGAGCGAAGCGTTCTACCAATTCTCTGCCAAAAACCGGCAACTCGCGGGCGACATGGCGATTGCCGGGCTCGAAGCGATCATTGATGGCCAGGCGAAGAAAAACACGCGCCAAGCGCCGACCGACGCCGATTTCGCGCTGCTTGAGAAGGCCATGGCTGCGAAGGGACTGTCGCAAGCCGAGATCGAAGCACTGCTGGACGGCAAGACGCCGGATCCGCCGGTCGAGGAGGCGCGCTTGTGCCAGGCCGGGCGCATCTACCTGGAAATGTTGAAGACACTGCCGGAGCCGGTGCGGCTACGCATCTACGCCCTCGCGGTGGAACTGATGGCGCGCTCTTGATGCCGGTGAGCCAGTGCAGGCGTTTCTCTTGCCCGGCGGCTGGAAGCGAGCCATCTTTGGAGGTGAGGGAACGAAAAGGAGGCCCGAGATGGCAGTTGCCAGCATTCTCGCGCAGAAGGGACGGGACGTCGTAACGGCCCCGCCGGATCGAAGCTTGCAGGACGTCGCGACAATCCTGGCCGAGCGCAAGATCGGCGCGATCGTCATCACGAGCAATGACGGCAAGGTGCTCGGCATGTTGTCGGAACGCGACATCGTACGCGCAATGGCACGCAACGGCGCGAGTGCGCTCGACGATCCGGTATCGCGTCACATGACCGAGCGCGTGGTCACGACAAGCGAGGACGCAACCATCCCCGGCACAATGGAGCTGATGACGTCAGGACGCTTCCGCCATCTGCCAGTGACCGACAACGATCGGCTGGTTGGGATGATCTCGATCGGCGATATCGTCAAATGGCGGCTGGCCGAGATCGAAAGCGAGCACCAGGCGCTGAAGGAATATATCGCGACCGCATAAATTCGTCCGCGGTGGTATCCTCGCCCTAAATCGTGCGGCGCGTTCCGACCGATACGGTCGCGAGATGATGCTCGATGTCGCTGAGAGAACGGCGCACCGCTTCGCGTCCGGTATCGATGAGTTCGTTGGCGCAATGGAAATCGAATAGGCCGAAGCGGCCGAGGCCACGCGCGCTGATCGTCACGTCGGGTGGATCGCCTGCGAGACGGGAGCGCGCGATTCGATCCTGCGTGATGTTCAACGCATC
>JAFAVH010000250.1 GCA_019242655.1 Methylobacteriaceae bacterium | reverse complement strand
AAGGGTGGGATTCATGAGAAGATCGACGTTGGTAAGTGCGATCCTACTACTTGCGGTTCCCACCTGCGCGCAGGAGTTTCGAACCGCCATCGACAGCACCTTCGCGCCGCATGCGATGCCGAGCCTTTCGGGCGGCTATGAAGGCTTCAACATCGACCTCGCCAACGAGCTCGGCAAGCGGCTGAAACACAAGATCACGATCGACTACACCCAATATTCCGGGATACTGCCAGCGCTACAGGCCGGCACTTACGATTTCGTCATCGCTCCGACGACAGTGACCAAGGAGCGTGCCGACAACCTGCTCTTCACCGAGGGTTATCTCAACACCGACTTCCAATTTCTCATCAAGAAGGGAGCGCCGAAGATCGACAAGCTCGAAGATTTGAAGGGCAAGACGATCTCCGTGAACAAAGGTTCGGCCTACGATTCCTGGGCGCGCGAACGCGAAGCGACGATCGGTTGGAAAGTCGAGTCCTACGGGACACAGACGGATGCGGTGCAGGCCGTACTTGTCGGTCGCGCAGATGCTAACGTCGCCGGGAACACTGCAACCGCCTGGGCGGCGAAGAACAATCCGCAGCTCGAATTGTCTTACCTCTACTCGACGGGGCTTGTTTGGGCGATGCCACTGCGGAAGGATTCGGCCGAATTGCGCAAGCAACTCGAGAACGCGATTGAATGCCTCAAGCTCGACGGCACGATCGCAAAATTGCACGAGAAATGGTTCGGCGTGAAACCGGCTCCCAACTCCGCGGCAGTGACCGTCTATCCGGGATACGGCGTCCCCGGCATGCCCGGCTACGATCCGACCGAGCATACGCCCGCGTGCAACTGAGATTGCGGCGGGCTGCTAGCCTCGCGCCCCGCGTTGAGGACTGCTCGCCGTGACCGGCCCAATCCTCGATATTCGCGGCCTGCGCAAGAGCTTCGGCCATGTCGAGGTACTTCGCGGAATCGATCTTGCCGTCAAACCGCAGGAGCTCGTTTTCATCATCGGCCCGTCAGGCTCGGGCAAGAGTACGCTCTTGCGCTGCTGCAATCGGCTGGAGGAGCCGAACGCAGGGACGATCTTAGTCGACGGTGTCGATCTGATGGATCGGCGCACCAACATTAACGCGATGCGCCGTCACATCGGCATGGTGTTTCAGTCATTCAACCTCTATCCGCACCTTTCCGCACTGAGCAATGTCTCGCTGGCATTGCGTAAGGTCGTGAAGAAATCGCGTGCAGAGGCTGAGGCGCTTGCGCTCACGGCTCTCGAACGCGTCGGCCTGCGCGAGAAAGCGAAGTCCTATCCCTCCGAGTTGAGCGGAGGACAACAGCAGCGGGTCGCAATCGCGCGGGCGCTAGCGCTCGAGCCGACCATCATGCTGTTCGATGAGCCAACGTCTGCGCTCGATCCTGAGCTCGTCGGCAGCGTGCTCGGCGTGATGCGCGAGCTGAAGCAGGACGGCATGACAATGCTGGTGGTAAGCCACGAAATGCGGTTTGCCCGCGACGCGGCCGACCGCGTGATCTTCATGGATCATGGGCTAATCGTCGAGGAGGCGCCACCGTCGCAGATTTTCACGTCGCCGCGCGAGCCGCGCACCCGCACGTTCATCGCCGAACTCACGCGCTGACCGGCGATGGACACCTGGTCACGCTTTCTCGACACGTTCTTCAAGCCAGAGCTGATCCGGCAATATCTTCCCTCTATTGCGGCAGGAACCGTCACCACGATCGAGATCGCTTTTGCCATCGTTGTCACCGGGATCCTGCTTGGTCTTGTCTTGGCTGTCCTACGCACGTTTCGCATACTGCCGGTCAATATGATGCTTGTCGCCTGCGTCGACATCATGCGTGCGCTGCCGCCGATCGTGCTCGTCCTACTCGTCTATTTCGGGCTGCCGAATATCGGCATCAACGTTCCCTCGTTCGCGGTCCTATGGATCGTGCTCTCGTTAGTGCTCGCCGCGTTTGCCGAAGAGATTCTGTGGGCCGGCATTCTTTCCGTACCCAAGGGACAGTGGGAGTCGGCGCGTTCGACGGGCTTTGGACTCTTCTCGACCCTGATCTACATTGTTCTGCCGCAGGCGGTCCGCCTAACCGTGCCGCCACTCACAAACCGCACGCTGGCGATCACCAAGAATACCGCGCTCGGCACTGTGATCGGCGTGCCGGAAATCCTCAATCAGGCAACGACCGGTCAATCCTTCTCCGGCAACGCGACGCCACTGATGATGGGCGCGATCGCCTATGTCATTTTGTTCATTCCCGTCGTCGCGCTAGGCCGCTTCCTCGAGACGCGGTTCAGGTGGTCGAGAGCCTGATGGAAGCGCTTCTAAACCAGTTTTTCAACCTCGACATCATGGCACGCGCGCTGCCGCTCGTGCTTACTGGATTGAAGCAGACGCTCTTGCTGTGCATCGTGGTGATTCCGCTCGGGCTGGCGGGCGGTCTCCTTGTTGCGCTGCTCTCCCTCGTCCCATGGCGCGTCTTTCGCTGGGCCACTATTCTTGCAATCGATTTCTTTCGCGCTGTGCCGCCACTCGTGCTTCTCATCTTCGTCTATTCCGGCCTGCCTTTTGCCGGCATCCGGCTGACCCCGCTTGCGGCAGTCGCGGTCGCGTTTCTCCTCAATAATTCGAGCTATTATGGTGAGGTTTATCGCGCCGGGATCGAGAGCGTCGGACGCGGCCAATGGGATGCGGCGCGGTCGACCGGGCTTACATTGACACAAACGCTGCGCAATGTCGTGTTGCCGCAGGCGATACGCAATGTTCTTCCCGATCTTATCTCCAACACCGTCGAGGTGGTGAAGCTCACCTCGCTTGCCAGCGTGATCGCGCTTCCGGAACTGCTGTATTCGGCCGATATGGCGCGCTCGTTGACGTTCAACACCTCGCCGATTGTTCTTGCCGCAGGCTTTTATCTCTTGATGTTGTGGCCGCTTGTGCGATTGGTCAGCCGGCTCGAGCGGAGAATCGCATCGTGACCCGTTCAGTGTTAGGAGCACGTTTAAGGGAGATACAGATGTCGCGCATGATCCGTGTCGGGGCTGCCCAGATGGGGCCGGTCCAAAAAGCGGAAAGCCGCCAGGCGGTAGTGCGCCGCATGCTCGATTTGCTGGAGCAGGCAAAGTCGCACAAGTGCGACCTCGTCGTTTATCCTGAGCTGACGCTGACGACCTTTTTCCCACGTTGGTTTATGACGGACCAAGCGGAGGTCGATCAATGGTTCGAGCGCGACATGCCGAATGAAGCGACGCGTCCGCTCTTCGAAAAAGCCGCCGAACATGGCATCGCCTTCTCTTTCGGCTATGCCGAACGTACGCCGGACGGGCATCATTTCAACACGTCGATACTCGTTGACCGCGGTGGACGCGTTGTTGGCAAATATCGCAAGGTGCACCTGCCAGGTCATGACGAGTTCGACGAAAGCCGCGCGTTCCAGCATCTCGAAAAGCGCTATTTCGAGGCGGGCGATCTCGGCTTTCCCGTGTGGCGGATGCTCGGCGGAATTTTCGGCATGTGCATCTGCAATGACCGGCGCTGGCCGGAAACTTATCGCGTGATGGGTCTGCAAGGCGTGGAGATGATCGTCCTTGGCTACAACACGCCGTCGGTTAACTCACAACGAAGCGAGGAAGGCCCGGAGAAGCGACACTTTCATAATCGCCTCTCGGTGCAGGCAGGCGCCTATCAGAACTCGACATGGGTCGTTGCTGTCGCCAAAGGAGGCAGTGAGGACGGACATCCAATGATCGCCGGTAGCATCATCGTCAACCCCGAGGGAGAAATCGTCGCCGAAGCCGCGACAGAAGGCGACGAGCTGATCGTCCATGATTGCGATCTCGATGCGACGAAATTTGGCAAGGAGACCATCTTTGACTTCAAGCGGCACCGTCGCGTCGAGCACTACGGACGGATTACCGATCAGACCGGCGTGACGTCGCCGCCTGACGTCTGAGAAATGACGTTCGACTTCGAGACGCTTCCGCAGCCGCTGCGCTATAAGCTGCTTGTCGGGCTCGTAGTGCCGCGGCCGATCGCGCTCGTCACCTCGATTGGCCCTGGCGGCATCGTCAATGCGGCACCATTCTCGTTCTTCAACGTATTCAGCGAGGAACCTCCGCTCGTCGTGCTCGGGCTGCAATCGCGTCCAGACGGCACGATCAAGGACACGCCCACCAACATCCGCGAAGCGGGCGCGTTTGTGGTGAACCTGGTCGATGAGGCCCTCGCGGAGCAGATGAACCTCTGCGCTGTCGACTTTCCGCCTGACGAAAGCGAGATTGAAGCGGCCGGACTCGATCTTCTACCCGGCACGGCAATTCCGGTGCCGCGAATTGCTACCGCGCCCGTTGCGCTTGAATGCCGCCACTACATGACGCTTGAGGTGAGCCGCGAGCGGCGCCTGTGCATCGGGCAGGTCGTCTCGCTTCACGTGCGCGACGGTATCGTTGACCCGAGCAATCTGCGCGTCGACATCGACGCTTACAGGCCGGTGGCACGCCTCTATGGCAATTATTACGCGCGGCTCGGAGAGGTTTTTCAGCTCGTGCGTCAATCATACGCCGATTGGAAGACCGGAGCCAAACGCAACACGGCAACTTAGTCTGCCCAGAAAAACTCAGTTTAGGCTCGGCAAATCGAGCTTATACTCGCGCGCGCACTCGATTGCGCTTTCGTAACCGGCGTCCACGTGCCGCATCACGCCGCTTGCGGGATCGTTCCAGAGCACGCGGGCGATGCGTATTGCCGCTTCACGGGTTCCGTCGCACACAATCACCATGCCTGCATGTTGCGAAAAACCCATGCCGACGCCGCCACCATGGTGCAGCGAGACCCAAGTCGCGCCGCTTGCGCAATTCAGCAACGCGTTGAGCATCGGCCAGTCGGAGATTGCATCCGACCCGTCGCGCATTGCCTCCGTCTCGCGATTGGGCGACGCAACGGAGCCGGCATCGAGGTGATCGCGGCCGATGACGATCGGCGCCTTCAACTCGCCGCGTGCCACCATCTCGTTGAAAGCAAGACCGAGCCGGTGGCGATCGCCTAAACCCACCCAGCAAATGCGCGCGGGCAGCCCCTGAAAGGAAATGCGCTCCTTCGCCATATCGAGCCATTTATGCAGGTGCGCATTCTTCGGCAGCAATTCCTTCACCTTCGCATCGGTGCAGTAGATATCTTCGGGATCGCCCGATAACGCCGCCCAACGGAACGGTCCAATGCCGCGGCAAAAGAGCGGCCTGATATAAGCCGGTACGAAGCCCGGAAACTCAAAAGCATTCGTAACGCCTTGCTCAAGTGCCATCTGGCGGATGTTGTTGCCGTAATCGACAACAGGTATGCCCATGCGATGGAAGTCGAGCATGGCGCGCACATGCTCTGCCATCGAGGCCCGCGCAGCACTGGCGACTCCTTTCGGGTCGGTCTCGCGGCGTGAGTCCCACTCCGCGAGCGACCAGCCCTTCGGCAGATAGCCGTTGCCAGGATCGTGTGCGGACGTTTGATCCGTCACCACGTCGGGACGAATGCCGCGGCGCACCAGCTCTGGGAAGATTTCGGCGGCATTGCCGAGAAGTCCGACCGACACGGGCTGCTTGTCACGGCAGGCGCGATCGATCATCGCGAGCGCCTCGTCGAGGCTTGCCGCTTGCCGGTCGAGATAACGCGTGCGCAAGCGCATTTCGATGCGGGAGGGCTGACACTCGATTGCCAGCAAAGACGCGCCGGCCATGATGGCGGCAAGCGGCTGCGCGCCGCCCATGCCGCCGAGACCCGCCGTAAGGATCCATTTGCCCGAGAGATCGCCACCGAAATGCTGGCGCCCAAGCTCGGCGAATGTCTCGTACGTCCCTTGAACGATGCCCTGGCTACCGATGTAGATCCAAGACCCGGCGGTCATCTGGCCGTACATCATCAGGCCCTTGCGATCGAGCACGTTGAAGTGCTCCCAAGTCGCCCAATGCGGAACGATGTTTGAATTTGCGATGAGCACGCGCGGCGCATCGGCATGCGTGCGGAACACGCCAACCGGCTTACCCGACTGGACGAGCAGGGTCTCGTCCTCGTCGAGGCGCTTCAACGTTGCGACGATGCGATCGAAGCTCTCCCAATCGCGCGCCGCGCGGCCGATACCGCCATAGACCACAAGCTCGCCCGGCTTTTCCGCAACATCAGGATCAAGATTGTTCATAAGCATACGCATCGGCGCTTCGGTGAGCCAGCTCTTCGCGGAGATGTCAGGCCCGCGTGCAGCGCGGATGACGCGGATATTGTCGATACGTGTCATGATAAGTCTCGAAAGTCTCAATACGTGTTGAGATTGCGACGCACCGCATCGAGCACTGCGTCACGCGGCCGCGCGAATTCGGAGCGGGTGCCCGGTGCGCCATCTCCGGGCCGGGTTGTTGCGACGATTCCGATCTTCGTGACGAGCTGGTCTTCGGCGACCGGGTCGCAGCGGTCGGCGCGCATATCGGGCAGAATGATCAAATCCTCCTCGCCACGAAAACGTGCCGCGAGCGACCATTCGACCATGCGCGCATCCTCCGGATCGATGTCGTCTTCGACGACAATCACCTGCTTCAAGAGGTTCACCTGTCCCATCGCCAGAATGATCGCGCGCTTGCCCTCACCAATGCGCGGGCGATGCATGCTGATCACCGCATGCATGCGGCCCATGCCGCCGCCGGTGATGAAGACGCGGCGCACCGCGGGAATGACGCGGCGAAGATCGCGCGTCAGCGTCGCGCCGATGGCGACTCCGCCGAGCAGGCAATGCTCGGCCGCATAGCCGGGCAGAACCGCCTGAAACAGAGGTTGCTTGCGACGCGTAATGCATCGCACGTCAGCCGCGATGCCATTGCCGTAGTCGACATAGAAGCCGTGAAATTCCGAGACCGGACCTTCGGCGATCTCATCTCCTGCATCGAGCAGGGCCTCAAGCACGAGCTCCGCATGCGCAGGCACTTCAACATCGATCGTACGACATCTCACCAGCTCTATCGGCTCGCCGATAAGCCCGCCGGCTATATCGAACTCGTCCTCGCCGAGGCCGACATACATCTGCGAACCCAAGAGAACGGCCGGATGATTGCCAATCACCACGGCGATTTCGAGCTTTTGCCCGCGTGCGCGTGCCTTGCCGGCGAGGATCGCGAGATGATGGTTCGGCGCAATGCCGGCCATAAGCCGCGCACCGCCTTCAAGGCGCAGCCGCGCGATCGACACATTGCGGCGGCCGGTGTCGGGGTCTTTGGCGACGATCACACCGGCGGTGATGTAGGGTGCGCGCTCGCGCTCGAACCAATGCGGCACAGGCAGGAGCGCACCGACATCTATCCGCCCTTCATGCACGCATTGTTTCACAGGCGCGTCGCGCACCAGAACGGGCGGAATGGGATTTTGCAGCGCGTGTTGCAGGCGCGCGTCGAAGTCCGCGCGTGTGATGCCAAGCGCATCGGCAAAGCGTGTGCGTGAATTCAAGACATTTGCGACGACGGGCATCTGATGCCCGGTGACATTCTCGAAAATCTGCGCCGGTCCTTTGTCGCGCAGCATCAGAACCGAGGCGAGTTCGAAGCGCGGGTCTACTTTGCGCGTGACGCGCTGGACTTCACCGCTTCGCTCCAAGGCGGCCAGAAAACCACGAAAGCTCTGATCCAAATCTTTCCTCGCAACACGCTCGGATCAAGTCGAGCGCTGTTCTTCCAATGCTGACGCCGGTGCATAGCCGGTTTTCCCTGCCTGCTCGATCGCCGTTTCATAGCCGGCATCGGCATGGCGCAGCACCCCGATGCCCGGATCGTTGTCGAGCACGCGTTTCAGGCGTTCTGCAGCCGAGGGCGTGCCGTCGGCGACGATTGTCACGCCGGCGCTGACGCCGCGGCTGCCGAGGCCGTGAATCGCAACGAGATCGGCGCCGGAGGCGCAGTTCAGCAGCGCATTCAGCATCGGCCAATCGGCGATCGCATCGGACCCATCGCGCATGTTCTCGGTCTCACGATGCGGCAGGGCTGCCGAGCCGGAATCGAGATGATCGCGCGTGAATGCGATCGGCGCCGAGACGCGGCCGTCCGCGACCGCTTCGTTGACCAGCAAGCCAAGCCGGCTCCGCTCGCCGTAGCCGAGCCAACCAATGCGCGCGGGCAGGCCGGTAAACTGCACATGCTCGCGCGCCTTCTCGATCCACGGCACGATCGGATGGTTGGGCGAGAAATTCTTGAGAATGATGTCGTCGATCGTATGAATGTCTTTTGGGTTTCCCGACACGGCGATCCAACGGAATGGCCCCATGCCTTCGCAGAACAGCGGCCTTATATAGAGATCGACGAAAGAGCCGATGTCGAACGCATTCGCGACGCCGGCGCTTCGCGCCTCGGCGCGCAAGCCGTTGCCATATTCGAAAACGATCGAACCCTTCTCCTGAAACGCGAGCAGCGCGCGGACATGCTCGGCAATGGCGTTTTTCGCCAGAGCTGCGACGCGCTCGGGGTCGCTTTTGCGCATCGCGCGCGTCTCATCAAGCGTGAGTTCCTTGGGGACGTAGCCGCGCACGGGATCGGGAAAGGTCTGATCGGTGACAATATCCGGCACGATGCCGCGACCGAGGATCGCCGGCAGCACGTCAGCTGCATTGGCGCAGAGCGCCAGCGCCAGCGGCCGCCGCGCATCGCGCGCCTCGAGCCACATCGCGATCGCGTCGTCGATATTGTCGACGCGGCGATCGCAATAACCCGTCGCGATGCGCCGGTCGATGCGCGCAGGGTCGATCTCGACAACAAGGGTTGAGGCCCCGGCAAGCTTGCCGGCGAGCGGCTGCGCCCCGCTCATGCCGCCGCAGCCGGCAGTGAGCAGAAGCCGACCGGCGAGCGTGCCGCCGAAATGCTTTCGCGCGACGGCTGAGAACGTCTCATACGTGCCCTGCAGAATCCCCTGGCTGCCGATATATTGCCACGCACCGGCGGTCATCCCCGGCATGATCGTCAATCCGGCATCGTCGAGGCGACGGCGATTCTCCTCGTTGCTCCACTCGCCGACGATGTTGCCATTCGCCATGATGACGAGCGGCGTCGTTGACTGTCCGGGGAATACGCCGATCGGTTTGCCCGATTGCATGACCAAGGTCTCATCTTCGCGAAGATTGGTCAGCGTCGCGACGATGCGATCGAAACTCTGCCAGTCGCGAGCAGCGCGCGCGATGGACATGTAGATAACGAGATTTTCCGGATCCTCGCCGTTCTCGAGATTGTTTTCGAGAAGACGTAGGATCGTTTCCTGACGCCAGCCGCGGCAGCGCAGATCAAATCCACGCCCGGCAGTGACGTCACGCCCACGGCGCAGCGGGATGGTCATGCTTTTGTCTCTTCGATGAGTGGCACATAGCCCGGTTGCGACGTGACACGCGAGGTCCACGCTTCGATCGCAGGGAATCGATTCATCTCGTACCCGCCCTCACCTGCCATATAAATGTAAGGGAACACGCCGAGATCGGCGATCGTGTAACGCTCGTCCACCAGGAATTTGTGCGAGGCAAGCCAAGCCTCGAGTTTCGTCAGGCCGGCATAGCCGATTTCGTGAAAGAACCGGACCTTCTCCTGCTCTTGTTCATAGACTCCCCGCAGCTTGAAAAAGCGCGGCACGGCGAGCGTCCGCGTGAGATCGAACTGCTCGAAGAAGAGCCAGCTCGTGACCTCCGTGCGAAGAAAACGATCGTCCGGCAGCAGCGGCGATCCTTCGGCAAGGTAGAGCAAGATCGCCGAGGATTCGACGAGCGTGCGGCCGTCATCGAGTTCCAGCACCGGAATGCGCTTGAACCGGCTCTTTGCTGCAAATTCTGGCTTGGCCAGATCGCCGCCGGCGAAATCCAGAGTGACGCGCTCAAACGGAAGCTTGAGCTGATTTAAAAGAATGCGCACTTTCCAGGCATTGCCAGAGAGGCGGCT
>JAFAVH010000152.1 GCA_019242655.1 Methylobacteriaceae bacterium | reverse complement strand
AGGGCGAGAACGTATTTGTCGTTAAAGACGTTGAGGCCTTTGTTCTCCATCGCTCCCATGTTGAAGTCGGAGACGGCAACGATGCTGAACACATCGAGATCGTATTCGCGTCCGTACGCCGTCTCATCCCAACGCATGGCCCGCTTGAGCGCATCCATGGCATAAGCCGCGCGCGGCTCGTTGCCGCGTTCCACGTAAATGGCAAGCTCGACCTTGCGGCCCGACATGGTGGTGAACGTGTCGCGGATTGAGCCGAGGTCGCCGCCGACGAGAGCGAAGAGATAACAGGGCTTGGGGAACGGATCGTGCCAGACGGCATAGTGCCGCTGCTTGTAGGCAAGATCGCCGTGCTCGACCGGATTGCCGTTGCTGAGAAGGATCGGCGCATCAGTGCGGTCCGCTTCGATCCGCGTCGTGTAGACGCTGAGCACGTCCGGCCGGTCGAGGAAATAGGTGATGCGGCGAAATCCCTCCGCCTCGCACTGCGTGCAATAAGCGGAGCCGGAACGGTAAAGTCCCATCAATTTCGTATTCGCGGATGGATCGAGCTCGGTCTCGATCTCGAGCTCGAAAGGTCGCTCCGGCGTGTCCGCTAACGTGAATTTCTCCGGGGTGGCGGCATAGTCTGCGATGTCGAGCGCCCGTCCATCGAGAGTAACGCCGCGGAGGAGGAGCTCATCGCCATCGAGCACCAGCGGCGCGCCGCCGCGACCGGCCGGATTGCGGCGGATCGACAGCCGCGCGATGACGCGTGTGTTCTTGAGGTCGAGCTTGATGTCGAGACCGACCCGATCGATGAGGAAATCGGGCGGCCTGTAGTCGGCGAGTCGAACCAATTGTGGGTCTTCGGTTCGCATGCGGCCTCGAAAAATCGTGAGCGTTCCTCATCATAGGCAGTGCGGCGCGCGCGGCCAACTGTGCTGTATCGCCCGCAAATCCCGCGGCGCAGCTGCGCGGAACGAGTGTTTAGGAGAACGCATCGTGAAGAACGCGCCCGCCGGAGGATCAACCGAGCTTCGCCGGTTCGAAGACGACGGGCGAATACCGAACAATCCCAAGCTGCCGCTGGTCATCTATAAGCTTGCATTGCCGCACTCGGATCACCTTGCAAAGGATTTTGAGAAGCGTTTCGCGGAGAACGGCTGGACCAATAGTTGGCGCAACGGCGTCTTCACCTATCATCACTTTCACAGCAACACGCACGAGGTCCTCGGCGTCGCGCAGGGCAGGGCGCGCGTTTGTTTCGGCGGCGAGTCGGGCGAAGTCTTGGCGCTCAGCGCCGGCGACGTCGCCATCCTCCCGGCCGGCACCGGTCACAAATGTGAATCGGCGAGCGACGATTTTCTCGTCGTCGGTGCCTATCCAGATGGGCGCGATTACGACATCTGCCGCGGCGACCCGGCGGAGCACGACCGCGCCGTCACCCGCATCGCGCACGTGCCGCTCCCGAAGAAAGACCCGGTTTTTGGCCATCACGGCGTCGTGGTCTGGCAGGGGTCGTGACGCCCCGTGTGCCACTGCGCACGGAAGGCCGGCGTGCTGCGCTCTAGAACAAGGCCATGTCGCTTCGCCTCGCTTACGTCGCGCTGATCGCGGTCACCATCGCCCTGCGCCTCATGTTTGCATATCCGCAGGCGAGTGCCTCCGATCTGACGGAGAGCCCGGACAGGATCGGCGAGGCAAGCGCGACACAAGCCGGCGCAACGGACTTTGACGGAGCGCCGCTGATCACCGGCCGCAGCGTAGCCGTACGGACATCGCCGCCGAGCGACGATGCAGGCGCGGCTGAGGGCCGGACCCACGACGGCGTCGGTGCCGCGGGCTTTGCGCGCCGTTAGTTTTCTTTCCCACGTCTCACATCTGAACAAATGCAACTAACGGCGTGACGTGCGCTGCACGCGCGTTGCGGCGAGTGAGTGAGCGCGAACGTGCGCGACCTTCATGAACATCGCTTCACAAAACGCAGATTTGCGTGTGCCGGGCCGCACCGCGACCCGTATGAAGAAAATCTATTGATTGGCGGTACCGGCAAATTGTCGGCATTTCTAGAGAAGCAGGAGCATCATCATGTTCGCTCGCACGCAAATCGTAGATGAGACTGCACGATCACGGTCTCGCAATCGACTCCTCTCAAGTGCAATCGTTTTCGGTGTCGCGCTGTCGTCCTTTGCCGGATTGGCCGCCGCGATGCCAAGCGCAGAATTTCAGCAGCAGCAGCAACAAGCGGTCTCGCTCGATCAGCAGAAAGCGGTTCTGTCCCAGTACGGCCAGTTCACGACGCTGGCGAAATACGGCGAGGTGTGGGTGCCGAATGGGTTGCCGCAGGGATGGCATCCATATCCGCCGTGCAACTGGGTCTTCGAGAAGACGCTCGGCTGGTACTATGACGACAAAACGCCGTGGGGCGCGATCGTTCATCATTACGGCCGCTGGACCAACGATGCGCAGCTCGGTTGGGTGTGGGTGCCCGGCCAGGAATTCAGCCCCGGCTGGGTTGTCTGGCGCACCAGCACGGATTGGGTCGGCTGGGCGCCGCTGCCTCCCGAAGCCGATCTGCAGACGATCTCGGCTTCGACGTTCGACACGGACAAGGATTGGATCTTTGTCGCTGCGAAAGATTTCGGCGCAAAATGCGGAGCGCAAATTCAAGCGACGCCGCAGATGTTCCGTGACACGCAGGTCGTACGCGAAGTGCGCTATGTCGGCGGCATTTTCGTGCCTGTGTTCCCGACCTACATCGTCGCGCCGATCGTCGTCGACCTCCACCTCGGTTGGTTCCCCTGGGGACCGGGATTCATTGGCGGCATCTTCAATGTGTGGAACTTCGTCTGGAACAATATCGAGATCAATGTGGTGGTGAACGTCTGCCATCCCAACAACATCCAGCCGATGCAGAAGCCGA
>JAFAVH010000072.1 GCA_019242655.1 Methylobacteriaceae bacterium | reverse complement strand
CCGGGGTGTGCGGTAACCCGGTGCTCACCGCCGGCTCCGGCAAGCAGCACATTGCCGACGGCGAGCGCCAGCGCCGGAACGCGGCCGAGGAAGGCGGCTGCGACGACCGCTTCGCCGGCGTCGATGAGAGTTGTGGATTCGGTAAGGGACGGCTCGCTCATGCGCGCGGCAAGAAACGCCGCGCGCCTGATTTACGCAAGAGCGCGGATTGGCGCGCTGGCCGATCTATTGCTGCGAGAAAGCGGGACCCTTCGGATCGATGAGATCGGTCGATACCGGTCCCATGCCGGTGATCTGGATGATCGCCTCTTCGTCTTTCGTGCCGTCCCAGTGCACGGCGCCGGCCGGATGCATCATGTATCCGTCCGTTTTGATCGCCACCGCCTTGCTCGGATCGAAATCCTTGCCGGTGCCCGTCCACCAGGTGCCTGACAAAACGACGACGTGACGATCCTGCGCATGCGTGTGCGGCCGGCTCATCATGTTTTTCGGCCAATGGATGCGGATGACGTAAATACCGGGTTTTGTCGGATCGCCATAAAGCACTGCGCTCGCCGGGCCGATGCCGAACGGACTCTTATATTGTTCCTGTCCGGGCAAAATGCGGACAAACCCCATCTCGTCTTTCTCGGCGAAGGCCGCACCTATACCCGCAACGACTGCAATAGACAGGCAAAGCCCCGAAAGCATGACGAGCTTTTTCATTGTTTCCTCCCTTGCGGTACCTCTGAGCCTATTAGCCGGTCCGCATGCTCGCAAGCGTTAGTAGGAAACCTCGGCTTCGCATCATTTCTGGCAGACATTGCAGAAAAACGTCGAACGCCCGGATTGCACGATTCGGCGAATGATCCCGGTGCATCCGGGCGTCGGGCACGGTTCGCCTTCGCGGTCATAGACGCGGAAACGATGCTGGAAATAGCCGAGCGTGCCATCGGTCTGCCGGTGATCGCGCAGCGACGACCCGCCGGCTTCGACGGCCTCTCGCAACACCTGCGGGATAACGTCTGCGAGACGATGTGCGCGCTCGGTCGGCGCGCCATTGCGGCGCGCCAGCGTGCCGGCGGCGCGCCGCGGCGAAAGGCCTGCCCGGTGCAGCGCCTCGCAGACATAGATGTTGCCTAAGCCCGCGATCAGCCGCTGATCGAGCAAGGCGGCCTTCAGTGGCGCGGACTTGCCGGCAAAGAGGCGCGCAAGCAGCGCGCCGTCGAGTTCGTTGCCGAGCGGCTCGACCCCCATGCCGGCAAAGAGCGGATGGGCATCGAGTTCGGCGCGCGGAACGATCAGCATGAAGCCGAAACGGCGCGGATCGTTGTAGATGACGCGCGCGCCGTTCGACATGTCGAAAACGACATGGTCATGCACGGCCGCTTCGGAACGCGGATGGTGAAACTCCCCAGGCTGGCGCGCGCCTTTGCGCGTCTCGATACGAAACGAGCCGCTCATTCCAAGGTGCATCATCAGCACATTTGCGTCATCCAAATCGGCGAGCAGATATTTGGCCCGGCGCGCGAGAGCGACGACGCAGCGGTCTTGCAAGCGCTCGGCAAAGCGCTCCGGCAGCGGAAACCGCAGGTCGGGGCGGCGCTGCTCCACCTTCGAGAAGCACGCGCCCACCATTGCGGGCGCAAGCCCGCGCCGTACGGTTTCGACTTCGGGAAGTTCAGGCATCGACTTTAGTTTCAGGGTTTTGCAGAGGTCGCCATTGCCCGCTGTTTTGGCAAGTGGTTTTCGGCGCACGGCTCGGCTTGCGATCGGTCGCCCGCTCGTGCATTTGGGGCCACCCAACCGCAAGCCGCTGCGGAGGGCCGCTTTTGCCGGAGCTCCATGAAGCGCATCCTTGAATATGTTTGGCCCGTGGTGGGCCTCGTCGCTGTCTGCGCCTCGGTTTACCTGCTTTATCGCGAATTCCGTGGCGAGTCGGTCGGTCCCGCCGTTTGGGCCGATCTGAAAGCCATTCCGCTGCAGCGTTATGCGCTCGCAGCCCTTGCCACGCTTGGCGCCTACGCCGCGCTTGCCTGGTACGATCGCATCGCGCTGATCCATTTGCACGTGCGGCATATTTCCTGGGTGTTCATCTCGCTTTGCTCGTTCACGACCTACGCGTTGTCGCACAATATCGGCGCGTCGGTTTTCTCCGGCGCGATGGTGCGCTACCGGGCCTACAAAACGAAAGGATTGTCGGCGACCGAGATCGCGATCCTTGTCGCCCTCTGCTCCTTCACCTTCGGGCTTGGGACGGTGCTTTTGGGCGGGCTCGTGCTCACGTTCGAACCCGAGCAGCTTGCGCGCTTGCGCGGCCTCCTGCCGGCGGTCCTGACGAATACGACGATGGCGCGGATCATCGGCGTCGTCTGTCTTGCCTTTGTCGTGCTCTATGTCATCGGCTCGGCGCTGCGGCTGCGCCCGCTCGTTCTCGGCGGCTTCCGTCTCGAATATCCGCGGCTTGAAGTGACGATCCGGCAGCTATGTGCGGGACCGCTGGAACTCCTCGGTGCGGCGGGGATCATTTATTTCGCCTTGCCGGAGGCTGGAAATCCCGGCTTCTTCGTTGTGCTCGGTGTATTTCTGGCGTCGTTCACCGCGGCGCTCGCGTCGAATGCGCCGGGCGGGCTCGGCGTATTCGAATTTTTCTTCATCAAGGCGATGCCGGGTGTGCCGCAATTCCAGGTGCTTGCGGCGCTCCTCGTGTTCCGGCTGTTCTACCTTTTGATCCCGCTCTGCTTTGCCATCGTCGTCGTGATCCTGTTCGAGCGGCGGCGATTGAGCGAGGCGATCCACGCGCATCACGAGGAACACGCGCATCGCGCGCCTGTGGACTCAGCGGATACGATTCAGCCTGGGAAAACCGGAACGGACGCCTGAGCGCCGGTTACATCCGGTATTGCTGGATG
>JAFAVH010000412.1 GCA_019242655.1 Methylobacteriaceae bacterium | reverse complement strand
CGCGTGTCGCTGCACTAAGATCGAGCTCGATCGTGATGCCGGTCTCGACATAGATGTCGGCGAGCACTGCGTCGATCGTTTGCTCGGACGCATCCGGCAGGCCAAAACCGCAATCGCCGCTGCCGCCAGCGAAAACGAGCTGCAAGCCCGTCGCGCCGTTCTCGAGGTCGGTCAGCGCCTGCTTGTGGGCTTCATGCGCATCCGGCTGGTCGATGCGTTGCACGAGCGACCATGGTCCCGGCGTGGCGCGTAACGCGCGCTGGAAATCTTCGCGCGCGCGGGGATAGAGCGGCGCGATTCCAATGTCGTCATAGGTTTTGCCGATGAGCGTATCGAACGATTTGTCCTTGAGCACGCCGTCGACGAGCTTGCGCCATTGCGCCTCGTCGGCGGGAGGAAATGCATCGGCGAACGGCATATCGGCTTCGGGCCTCGTGCGCCTAGATGAAATCAAGCCGCAAGTGCGGCAAGGATGCGCGCCCAGCTGCGCGCGCCTTTATGGAATGAGGTGAGCTCGTATTTCTCGTTGGGCGAATGGATGCGGTCATCGTCGAGTCCGAAGCCGATCATCAGCGCGTCCATTTTGAGGTCGCGCTTGAAGATGCCGACGATCGGGATCGAACCGCCGGAGCCAATCAGCACCGGCTCCTTGTCCCATTCCGCCTGCAGCGCACGGCGCGCGCGCCTGAGCGCCTCGGAGCCGAACGGAAGCGCGAGCGCGCCGCTGCCGCCATGCGGTAGAAATTCCGCGCGGCAATCCGCAGGCAAACGCGCGCGCACGAATGCGCGGAAGCTTTCGCGGATGGCGTCGGGGTGCTGCTTGCCGACGAGTCGGAACGAGAATTTCGCCGAGGCTTGCGCCGGCAGAACCGTCTTCGAGCCTTGTCCCGTATAGCCGCCGCTCATGCCGTTCACGTCGCAGGTTGGACGTGCCCAAATCTGTTCGAGCACGCTGCGGTCTTTCTCGCCGGCCGGCTGAGATAGTCCGACATCGCGGAGGAACTGCGTTTCGTCGAAATCGAGCTCGCGCCATTGCTCGGCGATGTCGGCGGGCAGCTCTTGGACGCCTGCATAAAAATCCGGGATTTGGATGCGGCCGTCCTTGTCGTGCAGATCGGCGACGATGCGCGCGAGCACGTGGATCGGATTGGCCGCCGCGCCGCCAAACAAGCCGGAATGCAGATCGCGGCTCGCGCCGGTGATGACAACCTCGTCGAGCAGCAAGCCGCGCAGCATCGTGGTGATCGCCGGCGTGGTCCTGTCCCACATGCTGGTATCGCAGACGAGCATCAAGTCGGCGGCGACATCTTTGCCGTGCTCGGCGAGGAAGCCCGGCAGCGAAGGCGAGCCGGTCTCCTCTTCGCCTTCGAACAATATGCTGATGTCGCAAGGATATCCGCCATTGTCGCGCCACGCCCTGCAGGCCTCGACGAATGTCATCAGTTGGCCTTTGTCGTCGGCGGCGCCGCGCGCGGTGATGCGCCTATCAGCGACCTTCGCGACGAACGGATCGCCTTCCCAGAGATCGACCGGATCGGGCGGTTGCACGTCGTAATGGCCATAGAAAAGTACGTGCGGCACATCGCGCGCGGCCGCCTTGGCATGGCCAACAACGAGCGGATGTCCCGGCGTCTGCCGGATCGAGGACTCGAAGCCGAGCGCGGACAATTCGGTCCTCAACCATTCGGCGGCACGCCGGCACTCTTCGGCGTAAGCAGGATCGGTCGAGACCGACCGGATCGCGATCAGGTTCGTTAGCCGCTGCAGCGCCGCCGGCTGATTGCGGTCGATCGTATCGAGAACATTGTCGAGTTTGCTCATTCGAAGTCCATGTTGCGGCGCAACGCAACGGTATCAGCGTGCTCCCTGAGGAGCAAAGCGCGCCTATTTGCCCATCTTCATCTGCGCCGCATCGAAATACTTTGTCTCGAACAGTCTCTCCGTCTTCGGCGCGGTAGCAAAATCGCCTATCTCAACCTGGTATTCGAGCAGCTTCTCCACCGGCGCGACGATCGCGCGTGGATCGGTCACATAGGCAGCAGCAGGTGAAGCAAGCGCCGCCGCCATGATATCAGGCGTCACCAGCCCGCCGCCGAGCACCTCGGCGACATAAGGCGCTGCCGCCTTTGGATCGCTCTGGATCAGCTCGGTCGCGCGCAGAACCAGCGCGACCATCGTCCCCACTGCATCCGGATGCGCCTTTTCAAAAGCGCCGGTCGCGGCGATTACAACGCCGGGAACCTCAGGGAACTTGTCGCGCGCGGTGGCGATCACGCGAAGCCGCGGGTTGCGCCGCTGCACGATCGTCGCCGATGGCTCGAGCACCGTGCCGCCGTCGACGGCGCCGGCAAGGATTGCGCCCTGCAGCGCCTCGATGCCGATCGCAACGATCTCGACGTCGGCGCGCACTACTTTGTGCGTCTTGAAGAACCAGTAGTTTAGTGCGACCGTCGGCACGCCGCCGGGCGGCAGCGTGCCGATCTTCGCCGCACGGCCGTTCGCCTGGTGAAAGGCGGCCAGCGCCGCGGCGGGATCGTTGCCGGATTTTGCAAATGCGTCGGCGAGCGGCGGGGCGGCCAGGAAGGCCGAGCCGCCGGTGCCGGCGGCGCTGACAACCTGCACGTCGAGACCGCGCGAGCGTGCGACCGCAATTGGTGCGATGCCGATCGCCAGCATGTCCAACGAGCCGGACGCGATCGCCTGGATGGCGGCGGGGCCGGAATCGAATTTGGCGAGACGGATGTCGAGTCCGGCTTCGCGCGCCCATCCGGCGCGGTCGAGCACGTAGAGCGCCGCCGCACCAATGACGGGGACATAACCGATGCGAAGGGGAAGCGCGCTTTGTGCGCGGGCAGGGGCGGCTAAAGCAGCGGCGAAGGCCGCGGCTGTAAGGACGAGCGAGCGGCGGCTGAGTTGGGCGGTTTTCATTGGGCGACTAACAGCTTTGCGCAGGAGAGAGGGCGTCGGCGAATGCGGGCCTGCTTATCTCACAGCGATTGTTTTCGCCATCTGCACTCCGCGCGTATCCGTTTTTCCCGGCACCATGAAACCATCGAAGAATCTCGCGAGCTCGGCATGTCCGTCCAGCTGCAGAATATGCGCGACATATTGATCCGGCCGCACGACCACGATGCAACCTCGCTCGCGATCAATTCCACGTAGCGTGAAGATGTCATGGCCGCCTCTCACATCGGCGCAGAACACTTTTTCATAGTCGCGGAGCTGATAGCGGCCCTTCTGCGGCAGCAGGAACGCCGGCATTTTCTCTAGAGCAAGCTCGCGATGATCTTGCTGAAAGACCGCACGCACATCGATCACGCAATCGATGTCTTCGCCCGCCGGCGTATATCGCTTCACCGGCGAGTCCTCGGCCTCCGCGAGAAACGTGCATAGAGCGTGAACGTCGGAATTTGCAGCGGCAGGATCTTCGCGTCCTGCAAAGGCAAACAGGCGCCAGCGGCCATCGGCTTTGAGCGTGTGGCCGAGGTGAACGGGCTTGGCATCGGCGAGACGGACCACCGGCGCCGAATGAAGCCGCGTGCCGACCACGAAGCCCTTGGCGAGATGCTGGTGCGCCGGTTCTCCGGTGATGAACGACGAATGGTAGTGCGTCGCCGTTCCCGCGGTGTAGCGTCCCTGCCTGACGAAATACGTCTGGACTTCTTGTGGATTGAGTTCCGTTGCGGATTTTGCGGATGCACTCAGCATCTGCGCCCACTCGCGATCGAAATCGATCAGTTCCTTGGCAATCGCTTGCCGTTCCGCCGAATAGGTGTGCAGGAGGCGCGGCGTCGAGCGCTTGCGCAGTACAGACGCCAGTTTCCAACCCAGATTGAAGCTATCCTGCATCGAGACGTTCATGCCCTGGCCGGCCTTCGGGCTATGCGTGTGGCACGCATCGCCCGCGATGAAGACGCGCGGCAATCGCGCCCCAATTTCCTCCGCCGGCACATCATCGAACTTGTCGCAAAGACGCTGGCCGATTTCGTAGACCGACCACCAGGCAATTTCTTTCACCTCAAATGTGTAAGGCTTCAGCACCCGCTGCGTTGCCGCGATCAGATCGTCGGCTGTTATATTGCGATTGGCGACACGTTCGTCCTCATGAAGCTTGTCGAGCTCGACATAGATGCGAATGAGATAACCTCCCTCGCGAGGAATAAGGACGATAGCGCCTTGGTTAGTGGATTGAATCAGTCCTTTCAGGCGAATGTCGGGGAAGTCGGTAACGGCTAGGACATCCATCACGCCCCACGCGTGATTGGCGGAATCGCCGTAAAGAGCGCGTCCGATCGATTTGCGCACGGTGCTGCGCGCGCCATCGCAACCGACGACGTGGTGGGCCTTCACCGTCTCGGTCTCGCCTTCATGCGCGGGATCGAGCCGTTCGAGACGGACAGTCACGCAAGATGACGCGGGATCAGGCTCGATATCGAGCAGGCGCCGTGAATAATAAGGCTTCAGTCGAGCAGGAGACTTGCGCATGACTTCAAGGAAGAAATCATGCACCCGCGCCTGGTTCAAAATGACATGCGGGAATTCGGAGAGTCCCTCCTCGACATCCTGTACCCGGCCACTGCGGATGATGTTCTCGGGTTGCGTGTCGTCCGGCTTCCAAAACGTCGTCTCGTTTACCCAATAGCCCTCTTTCAGCACGCGCTCGCTGAAGCCAAAGGCGTGAAACATTTCCATCGTCCGGCAGGCGATGCCGTCGGCTTGACCGCGCAACAATGGGCCGGACTTCTGCTCGACGATGCAGGTCTTGATATCGGGAAAGGCTGACAATTGTGCAGCAAGCGTCAGGCCTGCTGGTCCGCAGCCGACGATCAGGACATCGACCTCTTGTGGCACGTTTCCCGATGCGCCTGTTGGATCGTGCCTCTCCGCTGGGTCGGAGATTTCCGGGTCGCCAGGTTCGTATCCGTTCAGATGGAACTGCATAACCCTTTCTCTCCCTGGTCCTGTCCGGACGCAAGTCGGCCTTCAACCGGGCCCGCAGCTCGAAGCCAAGTCGCTCGGAGAGAATTGCGAGCGCGAGATTTGGATGAAGAAGGAGGGTGCCTTAGTCCCGCTTCACCATCGTCACCAGCGTGAAGAAAGGCCCGATCGACACACGCATCACCTTGCATACGTCCGCGTCAAGCGCGGCGTATTCCGCGATGCGTGAAAACGGAAAATCCGGGTTCAGCCCGATCTTGCGCAGGGCGGCTCCCGAGGCCCGCTCGATCCAAGCGAGCACGCCGCGCTCCGAATAAAAATGATTGACGAGAACCACGCAGCCGCCGCTGCCCTATGCTTCGCGCAGGCGAGCCTCCGGCAGTCCTGGCTGCCGCAACGATTCGAACGCATGCACTTTTGCGATATTTTGGATGAATTGCCGCGCACTGAAATCCCAGCTGAATTTCAGCGCATGCTCACGGGCGGCACTTCGCGGTATATTGAGGGCCGCGAGGCACGCGCTTCGCAGATCCCAATCGAGACAGCCGGCGTCGCTGCCGGCGAGCACGTCTTTCGGGCCTTGCACTGGAAAGGCAGCGAAGGGTAGGCCGCAGGCAAGCGCTTCAATCAATACCATGCCGAACGTATCCGTCTTGCTCGGAAAGACGAATGTGTCGGCGCTGGAGTAAATGCGGGCGAGCTCCTCATGCGGTTTGGCGCCAAGGAAATGCGCCGCCGGAAACGTCCTTTGCAAATGCGATCGCGCCGGCCCGTCGCCGACAACGACTTTTGAGCCCGGCAGGTCCAATGCAAGAAACCCGTCGAGATTTTTCTCGATCGCCAAGCGTCCGACATAGAGGAAGATCGGTCGTTGAAACGGCAACGCATCTCTCGCCTGCGGACGAAAGATTTCGGTGTCGACACCGCGCGACCACATGGAGAGCCGCCGAAAACCTTTGCTGCGCAGTTCTTCCATAAGGCTGCCGGTGGCAACCATGGTTGCTCCCGCCGCATTGTGAAACCGCCGCAGCAGCGCGTAGGTCAGACTTGCCGGGATACCGAGACGCGCCCGCACATATTCCGGGAAGCGCGTGTGAAAACTTGTCGTAAAGGCGAGCCCCGCCGCGAGACAATAAGATCGCGCCGCCCACCCAATAGGTCCCTCGGTCGCAATGTGGATGTGATCGATCTTGCGGTGCGCGATGTGTCTCCTGAATCCCGCGACCGTTGCCGCGGCCAAGCGGATTTCCGGGTATGTGGGCAGAGCCACCGTCGCGAAATCCGAAGGCGTCACAAAGCTTGTCTCGACCCCGTATTCTCGCGCCGCACGCGCGACGCTTCTTAAGGAAAAGACGACGCCGTTGACCTGCGGATCCCATGCGTCCGTCGCAACGAGGACCTGCATCAGGCGGCGGCCTGCACCGGCTCTAGCTCAACCCCGCTTGGCTCGGCCAGTACCGTTTGCCACCGAAGGATTTCGAGCGATCCGTCATGATGCTCGACGAGTGCCGTGCAGGATTCCACAAAGTCGCCCGTGTTCACGTAAGTGATCGGTCCGACCTCGGCGATGCGTGGATGATGAATGTGTCCGCAGACGATTCCGTCGACGCCGAGCCGTTCGGCCTGCGCGATGAGAACAGACTCGAACGCGCTGATGAAATTGACCGCATTCTTGATCTTCAGTTTAGCCCAGGCCGAAAAGGACCAATAGTCGAAGCCCATGAGGCGCCGGACGCGATTGAACCAAGCGTTAAAGAGCAGCGCGGCCTCATAGGCCCAATCTCCCAGGAGAGCGAGCCATCGTGCGTGGCGCGCAACGAGGTCGAATTCATCGCCATGGATGACGAGAAAACGACGGCCGTCGGCAAGCTCGTGAACGGCTTTTTCAGCAATCTCGACACCGCCGAACAACAGGCCGGCATAGGCGCGGACGAAATCGTCGTGATTGCCGGGGATGTAGACGACGCGTGCGCCTTTACGAGCTTTGCGCAGTAATTTCTGCACCACGTCATTGTGCGATTGCGGCCAATACCAGGACCGCTTCAGCCGCCAGCCATCAAATATGTCGCCGACGAGATAAATCGTCTCGGCATCGTGACAACGAAGAAAATCGAGGAGCAGATCGGCCTGGCAATTCCGGCTTCCAAGATGAATATCCGAGATGAACAAAGTACGGTAGGTTTTTGCCTCGGACACGTATTGCCCTAAGTAAGAGAGCTCGTGCGCAAAGCTAAAACATGATTCGTATTGCAGCTCTATGACAGTGGATGCTTTCCGAACTTGTTCCGCAATGGGAGAACTAGGCGGAATAGTGGTTTGTTTGCCGCGTTATTGCGTCAACCCTTTATCAAGCCACGCAACCAGGTCTTCCGTCTTCAGCTCGCCCTCGACGGTTTTCACGCTGCCGTCCGGCTTGATCAGCGCGGTGAACGGCAACTCGCCGTGCCAGTTGCGGTCGACCTCGAACCGCAGACGTTCGACGAAATTGTCGGCGTAGGCGAAGTTTGCCGCGTCGGTGAGGCCCCACGTTTTCAGCCGCGCGGCAACGCGTTCGCTCTGCTCGATCGGGTCGGTTGTCACCAGCACAAGATCGAAATCACGATGCGCGCGCGCGAACGCCGCGAGACGCGGCATCTCGGTAATGCAGGGCGGGCAGGTCAGCGACCAGAAGTGCAGGACAAGCGGACGCGAAGCATGCTCGGCGCGGATTTGCGCGAATGTGCCGCGCGTGAAGGGCGCGATATCGCCCACTTCCGCGCAAGCCATTCCGATCGCCAGTACATAAGCGGCAAATAATGCGAATGCGTTTCGCATCAGCGCTCCGGCGTGAGCGGCAGCGGCATCAGGCGATAGCCCTCTTCCTTGGTCAGCCACGACAGAAAAATGCGCTCGCCCTTGGCGATCAGGATTGGATGATCCGACGCATCCCGCGTTGTCGCGATCGTCTTGGCCGGTGTCCATGCATCGCCGTTGTCATATGAAGCTTGGAACAGGATCGCGGTTGTCTCGCCATCAAATTCTTTCCACGCGCGGACGAGCGCGCCGACATGCGCAAGCACCTGTGGATGCTGCGCCGTGCGTTCATTGTCGCCGAAAGGCTGCGGTGCGGAAAAAGCCGCGTTCTGCCCAGCCTCATGCGCATAGAACAGACCTTTGCGCACGCCGCCGCCTGTGTACCATGCGATGTGACGCGTTCCTGCCGCGTCGATCGACAGTGATGGACCGTGATGCGGGCAGGCGTCGATCGCCCAATTGTCTTCGCTCACGCGTATGCCGTTGACGCTTTTAGCGTCCGCGCCGAAGCGGCCAACCTCATGATCGCGGAAGTTCTTGCCGTAAATCTGCCGCCAGCTGGCAACCGGACCACCGTCCGGATCGAAGGCGAGCGATATGCGGCAGCATTCGCAGGTTCGGTCGGAGACGATCACGCTCGGCGAAAAGTTTGCGCCGTCATCGTGCGAGACCGAAAGCGCGAGGGCCGCGCCTTCATAGGTGTCGCCAGCGGCTTTCGCCGAGGCAATATTGCGCTTGTCGAGCCACGTTACCCATAACGTTCCGTCGGACGCAAAGCCCAGGGAAGGGAAGCGCTGGCTGACACTCTTTGCGAGCGGCCGCGGCGGCGAGAATGTCTTGCCGTCAAGCGAGCGGCTGAACAGAACCATGGCGTTCCACTGCTTATCGCGCCAGATCGACCATGCCGCGGCCATCACGCCCGCTTGGGACATGACGAGTGTCGGGCGGCCTTCGTTTGATTCGTCGATATTCGCCGGCGCGCTTGAGATCGCGACCGGCGGCTGAAAAGTGCGGCCGTCGTCACCGCTTCGCGCGACGTAAACGCGGCCGCCGACAGCATAGATGACGCGCAGCGCACCTTCTTTGTCAAAGAGCGGCGTTGCCGAGCTCGCGCATTGTGGAACCGGCTCAGTGCATGCGCCAGCATGCGGGCTCATGCCGCTCATCGCGTGCGAACCATGCATCGATGGGTCGTGTGCGAGCGCGAGGCTTGATGCGAGGCATGACGCAGCGATTGCCGTGGTTCGAACGAAGCGGCACGTCGGGCGTATCATAATTGTCTCACCTGAGTGCGAAGTGCATTTGCGCCATTTACACCCGTGCAGGTAGGGGAGCAATGTGCGCGGTCGTCGCTCAGTCCGTCTGCGTTCATGCGCCGCAATTGGATTGCTATTCTTCTGTTTGCGCTCGCGCTCATCGGCCGCGTCCTGCTGCCGGTTGGGGCGGAAGCTCGCGCGGCCGATCCGCTTGCCGATGCGCCGATCTGCACGCATGTCGGCTCAATGCCGCCGCCTGGCGATGCGGGCGGTGGGCTTCCGGCGCATTCCGACGCCTGCGATGCCTTCTGCTGTCACGTTGCGTCCGCCTTTGCAGCTCCGACAGGGGCGATTTTGGCGGTCGAGCATTCCTGGCGTCCGGCAGAATGGCATCCCGTCGAACTCCGCGATGCGTCCCCGCGATCGGCAACATCGCATCAGCCAAGGGGCCCACCGACACTCTCCTGATCGAACGCAAGTCTCGTTCGCAGCGGGCTTTCGCCCGCGCCTGGAGAGTTTATGTATCTATCCCTTCGTTCGCATGCGGTTCGCGCGCGCGCACGCCTATTCGGCGCTTTCCTCGTGCTTGCCGGCACGCAGGCCGCTATCGCGCAATCCGCTTCAACCGCGCTGCCGCCGGTCGTTGTCTCGGCGCCGCGAGAGCGGCCGCGGCTGATCGTGCGGCCGAAACCTGCGTTGCGGGTGGCTGTCACGACAGCGCGAATACAGCCGCGGACACGCCCGGCACGCCCGGTCCGAGCAACGCGCGTCCCTTCGTCAACTCCCGCTTCTGCGCCCGCCAGTACGGCCGGTCCCCCAAGCGGAGCGCCTTCGGGCCTCTCAGCGCAAGCATCCTTCACGCCGCCCATCCTGCGCGATCTGCCGGGACAGACGGTAAGCGCGATCCCGCAGGAGACGGTGCGCAACACGCCCGTCTTCACGATCGGCGATTTGCTTCAATACAGCCCGGGCATCTCGATCAAGCAAGGCAACGGCCCGCGCGACGTCGGCATCTCGATCCGCGGCTCGAATGCGCGGAACGGTTTCGGCGTGCGCAACATCGTCGTCGAGGAAGACGGCTTCCCGGTGAGCCAACCGGATGGCCTATCGCGCACCGACCTCATCGATCCACATGCCTATGGCGCGGTCGATGTCTATCGCGGGCCGTCGTCGGCTTTGTTCGGTAACTACGCGACAGGCGGCGCCATCAATTTCCGCATGCGCACCGGCGCCGAGATCATGGGCGCGGAGGCCGGTACCGACGTCGGCAGCTTCCGCTATCTCAACAATTATATCATTGCCGGCACGCATGCAGGTCCAGCCGACATCTCCATTTTCGGCAGCGACGTGCGCGGCGCCGGTTACATCCAGTATTCCGATTTCAACACGCAAACGCTGAACTTCACCGGACGCTACGAGGTCACGCCAAGCGATCGCGTGACGGTGAAGGCCATCTACAACCAGCTCGCCGGCGATCTCTCGGTGCGGCTGTCGCTCGATCAGTTCTATCTCAATCCGTTCCAGCATGGCTGCGGGATTGCGATCGCCGCAAACGCGCTCGTTTGCGGGCAGGTGAGCGTCTTCGCAAACGGGATCGCCGGCGCAAAAATCCTGCAAAGCGCCGACCAGGCCGGCCTGCATCGCGGCGACCGTCGCGACATCGTCGGCTTGCGCTGGGAGCACGACTTCGATGCATGGACGACCTGGCGCACGCAAGTCGTCTACGACGACCGCAACATCAATCAGCCGACGGGCGCCACGACCGCGATCGGCGATTTTCCCTCAATCAACATCATGTCGGACGTGACGCGGCGCGATACCTTGTTTGGCTTCGCGGCGACGCATTTCGTGCAGTTCAATTACAACAGCATGCGAGCGACGAGCTATACCGACAACGTGCTGCCCTTCAGCTTCGGTGCGCCCGGCGCGACGACGAACAAGGTCGATTCGTACCAGTCAAATATGGGCGCGCGCGTCCGCGAGGAGATTCGCTTGGGCGAGCGGTGGACCGGCGTTTTGGGACTAGGCGGCGAGGCAACGCGCATCGCGGCAACATCGAGCAACTTCTCTTACAATGCGGCGGGAATCCCGACCGGCATCACGCCCATTCCGTTCGAGAAAACATACAACAATATCGCGCCGGAAGCGGGCTTGAGGTTCAAGCCCCTCGCCGACTGGCAAGTCCGGGCGCGCGTTGCGACCGGATACGGCACGCCCAATCCGGGCCAGCTCTTCGTCACGCAATCGGGCACACCCGGCGCGAATACGCAGCTCAAGCCGCAAACCAATCTCGGCTACGACGCCGGTGTCGACTGGACCCCGGTGAAGAACACCACTTTAAGCGTCACTGGATTCTATGAATTCTTCCGCGACGAACAGCTGACGCAAACGCCGGGCGCCGGACTGCAGGCGTTCACATTCAATGCGCCGGCCTCGGTGCATCGCGGTGTCGAAGTCGCGGCAGACTGGCGATCGCCGGAGGGCTGGCGCGGCCTTCTCGCCTACACGTTCAACGACCAGCATTTTCGCTCTTTCGTCGAGCGGCTCGGACCCGCGAACTTCTTCGATCGCCAGGACAATCGCATACCCGGCGTTGCGCCGCACGAGCTGACCGCGCGGGGCGGCTACGACGTGCCTTTCGGCGATTTCCGTGGGTTCGGCGCATTTGCCGAATATGTCTACAAAAGCGATTATTTCATCGACAACGGCAATCAGCTGAAAGTTCCGAGCTACGGCATCGTGAATCTCAACGTGCATTACGACCGCGCGGTCGCGTTCGGCTTCATCAAATCGATCGCAGCCTATTTCGAGGTGAAGAACGTGTTCAACAAAACCTATGTCGCGTCCGCCAACAATATCACCAACGCGCTTCTCGGCCCGTTGCAGAGCCCCGGCATTGTGCTGGCGAGCACCGCGACCGGCTCGGTCTATGCCGGCTCACCGCGGGCGTTCACCGGCGGCGTAAGGATCAAATTTTGAAGGCCAGCGCTTTACAGCGCCGCTCAGGCCTTGTCCGCTGGCCGCTGTCCTGGGCCGACTCGTTCCTTAATGACGCTCGTTACCGTTTATTCGCGCACGCTTGCGATGCTTCGCCCCGAGCGCGGTGTCGCAATCGCGCTTGTCGTCGCCAACCTGGCGATCGCTGCTGCACAATTCGCGGAGCCGTTCCTGTTCGGGCGGATCATCGATCGCTTGAGTCGCAACGATGCGCATCCCGCCGCCCATCCCTGGTCCGAAATCTTGCCCTGGCTTATCGCTTGGGCGGCGTTCGGCATCTTCTCGATCCTCGCCACCGTGCTCGTCGCGCTGCACGCCGATCGCCTGTCGCACAGGCGGCGTCTCGCCGTCATGGCCGATTACTTCGACCATGTGCTCGACCTTCCCTTGAGCTTCCATAGCGCCAATCATTCTGGCCGGCTTCTGAAAATCATGCTCGAAGGCGCACAGGGCATGGCTGGCCTGTGGCTCTCTTTCTTCCGCGAGAACTGCGCCTCGGCCGTGGCGCTGTTCATCCTGTTGCCGATGACGCTATTCGTGAACTGGCGCCTCGCTGGCGTGCTCATCGTGCTCGTTTTCGTTTTCGGATTTTTAACCGCGTATGTCGTGCGGCAGACCGAGACCTTGCAGGGCACGGTTGAACGCCACAGTGCCGAGCTTGCCGAACATACGTCGGATGCATTCGGCAATATCTCCGTCGTGCAGAGTTTCACGCGCGTCGGCGTCGAGTCGCGCGCGATGCGCCGCATCGCATCGCAACTCCTCGCGGCGCAATTGCCGGTGCTCTCCTGGTGGGCGCTCGCAACTGTGGCAACGCGCGCCTCGGCGACGTTGTCTATCCTCGTGATCTTCGTGCTCGGCACATGGCTGCATTTCCAGGGGCTCGCGACGGTCGGTGAGATCGTCACCTTCATCAATTTCGCCACTATGCTGGTGGCGCGGCTCGAACAATTGGTGGGTTTCGCGAACGTTCTGCTCCTGCAGGTGCCGAAGCTCGCCGATTTCTTTGCCGTCACCGATCTGCCGCCGGCGCTCGCCGACAAGCCTGACGCGCTGGACGCCGGGCGGCTCAATGGTCACGTCGTTTTCTCGAACGTGACCTTTTCCTACGATCCAAAGCGCGTTGCCGTCGCCGATCTCGATATCGACGTCGCGCCAGGCGAGACGGTCGCGCTTGTCGGCCCGACGGGTTCCGGCAAGTCGACCACGCTCGGTCTTTTGCACCGCGTGTTCGATCCGCAGAAAGGATCGATCACCATCGACGGGATCGATATCCGTGACATGACGCTGGAATCGCTCAGGCGGAATATCGGTGTGGTGTTCCAGGAGCCGATGCTGTTTGCCCGCTCGATCGAAGAGAATCTGCGCGTCGGCAAGCCCGAGGCGACGACGGAAGAGATCGCGCTGGCGCTCGAGCGCGCACAAGCCGCGGATTTCGTGTCGCGCAATCCCGAAGGCGTCTCCGCGCTCGTCGGCGAGCGCGGGCGCTCGCTGTCAGGCGGCGAGCGCCAGCGGCTGTCGATCGCGCGCGCGCTGTTGAAAGACCCGCCGATCATGATTTTCGACGAGGCGACGAGCGCGCTCGATGCGACGACCGAGCGTCAGATTCAGGCGGCACTGGAGCGCGCCACGCACGGACGCACGACGTTCGTCATCGCGCATCGGCTGGCGACGATCCGCAACGCCAACCGCATTCTCGTCTTCGAGCACGGGCGCATCGTCGAGAGCGGCACATTCGACGAGCTTCTGGCCGCTGACGGAAAATTCGCCACGCTTGCGCGCGCGCAGTACATGACGCGCGAGGCAAAGCGCGATCCGGAGACGGCGGCTTTGGTGCGTGAGGCGCCGCATGTCGAGGACGCGATGCCCTCACGCGTCAGCTAGGCGCGCACCAAGCGTTTCTTGAGACCGCGCCAGAGCCTGCGAACCGGCGAATAGGTGCGATGCACCGCGCGGACGCTGTGCTCGCCTTCGCGGCGGGTCAGATGAATCTCACGCGTATGGTAGGCCTCGAGCTCGGGCCGATGCGCAACTGAAAGCAATGTTGCGTCTTTCAGCTCGTTGTCGAAGAACGACATCACGCGCGCTTGGCTTAATTGGTCAAGCGCCGAAGTGGCCTCGTCCATGATAACGATATCGGGCTTTTTCAGAAGCGTGCGCGCGAAGGCGACGCGCTGCTGCTCGCCGCCGGACAGAATCTTTTGCCACTGGTCCTCCTCGTCGAGCCGGGCAAATAAGTGCTGCAGGCCGCATTTCTGCATGATCTCGCCGATCTCTTCATCCGAATGCGGTGCGCGTGGTTTCGGATATTCGAGCACGTTCCGCAATGTGCCGAGCGGCATGTAAGGCTGCTGCGGCATGAATTCGATCGTCGCGTTCGTGGGCCGCAGGATTTTGCCCGAACCCCACGGCCACAAACCCGCCATCGCGCGGATCAACGTGCTTTTTCCGGTGCCGGATTCCCCCTTGATGAACACTTTCTCGCCCGGCGCGATGACGAGATTGGGATCCTCAATCACAAGCGCGCCGTTGGTCTGCGCGACGGAAAGATTCTGGATGTGCAGACTGTCGTCCGGACTGTTATCGAGCTCGATTGTCGTGCCGCCATCGCCGACGATGCGTTCGTCGAAGGAACTCAGCACCGCGGCAAGGGCGCCGACGCGGCGCGCCGATGCATTCCATTCGGCAAGACGGATTGAATTTTCAACGAGCCAATTCAACGCTGTCTGCACCTGAACGAAAGCGGCGGCGAGCTGCATCAGCGCGCCAAGCGTAAGCGAGCCCGAGAGATATTTGGGTGCACCTAGCAGAAGAGGCACGATCGGCGCAAAGACCGCATTGCCGTTGATGATCCAGGTCAGCCGCGCCTGCTGAATGGCGACTTTGATCCACTGGTCCAGCAGAGCGCCGACGGTTGTGCCGAGCCTCTTCTCTTCTTCTGCGTCACCGGCCAGCAGTGCAATCGTCTCGGCGCTCTCGCGCACGCGCACGAGTTCGTATCTGAGCTGCGCCTCGCCTTCGTTCTTCTCGGCAACCCGTTCGACCAGCGTGCGGCTGATGACCAGCGTCGACACTGAGGCCAAGCCAGAATAGGCCACAGCCGCGAAGACCATATAGCCGGGGATCGAAATGCCACCGCCCAGCGGAACTTCGATCGCGCCGCCGACCGTCGAGAGAATCCCGACGAATGCCACCGCGGTGAGAATTGCCGTTGCGAGACCGATTGCGAAATCGACGATCGGCTCCGTAGCCAACCGAGCATCCTCGGTCATGCGGAATTCCGAGTTGGAGCCTTCATTCTCGACGACCGACATCTGATAGAAGCGACGGTCGGCGAGCCAGTAGCCGATGAGGCGCCGCGTCAGCCAACCGCGCCATTTGATCTGCAGCCGCATGCGTGTGTGAACGAGGCATACTGCGACCGCAGCGGCAGCAGCGACGAGGCCGAGCGCAAGGAGAACGTTGTGCAAGAGCGCGGCGCCGTCGCGCTTGTCGAGAGCGTCGTAGAAAAGCCGGTTCCAGTAATTGATGCCGAGCTGGATGCCGAGCGTGAGCAGCACCAAGATCACAACGGCGCCTGTCAAAAGCCAGGCCTGCCGCGCCTTTTCCTCACGCCAATAACCGAGGGCAATGTTAAGAAAGTATCGGCGTTCAGACGGAGCGTTTGCATCCGGCCGAACTGGAGACGAGTCGGTCATTACGAGAAAAGCTGCCCTGCAGGACTTAGACGAATCGCAGCAAGGCCGCGGAGTTGGATCGCCTTATCTCTCTGCCTGCTTCGGCATGGTTGCAAGGAAATCTCGCACCTCATTCTGCCGGAACTTGGCAAATCCTGTGGTCAAATGGCCGCGGATCTCTTCGCTTGCGGGAATGAGGAACAGCCGCGCGTTCCTGATACGCTTCAGCTCGCGATCCATGATCCCTGTCTCAGGCGGATTGCGTTCGTCATAGGCGGAATTGAAGGCCAGCGCGGACCCGCGAATTTTCTCGAGATCGGGCGCGGGATTGTAGTCGCGCGATGAATTCCATTGATACGTCGTTCGCCTACCGCATAGGGGGTGATTCTGCCAGATGTGGCTC
>JAFAVH010000326.1 GCA_019242655.1 Methylobacteriaceae bacterium | reverse complement strand
CGCGGCCGCACGCATCTCGTGTCGCCGATCATGGCGGCGGCGGCAGCGATCGCCGGGCGCTTTGTCGATGTGCGGGAGTGGGGGTGAGTGACTGGATGCGCGGGCGATGCGCTTCGAATGGGATCTTGCCAAAGCGGCAACAAACCTACGCAAGCATGGAGTTTCGTTCGAATTGGCGCAGCGAGTGTGGGACGATCCGCTGCATGTTATCGTGCCCGATCGGATTGTCGAGGAGAGCAGCGCTGGCACGCCCTCGGAGTGGTGGCAAGCATTACTCTCCTCGTTGTCGTGCATACCTATCCAGATACAAGTGACGACGAGAAGGTGAGGATCATCGGCGCGCGGAAGGCAACCTCTCACGAAAGACGACACTATGAGCAACAAGAATCTTACTTTGGCTGAACAGGACTAGCTCGCCAGACTCGCCGAATTGCCTGAGGATCAAATCGATCTACGAGATATCCCGGAGGCGCCCGCTGAGAATTGGCGTCACGCTTTACGGGGAATTGTTCGTGTCGATGCCGACGTATTAAAATGGTTTTCGGAAAATGCCGGTCGCGATTATTCCGCTGAAATCAACCGCGTTCTTCGCTTGTATATGGTCGGAAAAGCCTAATTTGCGATGTGTCGCCCACCATCACCCGCACGGCACCAGTTCGACACGTTCCGCGCCGAGATGCTCGCTGAGCGAATTCAGCCTTCCCGTATAATCCGAGCGGAACTTCGATAATTCCGTCGCCAGCTTCTTGCTCGCGGGCTTTGCCGCATAACCCGCATCCTGCAAGCGCGTGATCAAGAGCTGCAAGCTCTCCTCCGGAATTGGTTCAAGCTCCTTGGTCTCGAGATCGAACAGATCGCATAAATGCGCGGCGGTGCGCGAGCCGCCACGATGCATCATCGCTGCGGTGCCGAGCGACTCTTCCTCGGTCAGCACGAGGATAAGCGTCGCGGCATCGAGCACGGCGTGCAGCGCTGAGAGCCAGTCGCTCTCCGCGTCGACCGAATGAAAATAGACGAGCATGGGATGGGCGACATGCGAATGCAGTGTCGCCGTCGACCAGTCGCGCCATTCCTTGAAGAACGAGCGAAGCTCGCCGCGCAATCCCAAGGCGGCGAAATTCTCGAGAAGCAGAATGCCGCAGGCAGGCGTTCCGGCGAGGCCCGACAGCGTGAGAACGCCGGTCTCGCGATGCTGCAATCCAGTTTGGATTTGCAGAATGAAGGTAATCGTCGCGGTGATCACGCCGAAGCCGGAAAGGCCAGCCCAGAGAAGCAGCCATCGCGCCGGGCCATGCGCGTCGACCTCGCTGACGCCCAATGTCAGCAACGACGATCCGGCGAAATAGATCGCGTCCCCAGGTCCCGCGAGCGGCGGCTCGAACGAAGCGCCCAAGGCGTGAAACATCAGCGAGAAGCCGATGAGCAAGAGCGCCATCCACGTCGCGAAAGCGAGGAAGAACAGGAGCGGCGCGAAACTGTTCGAGAGCTGCTGTCGGCGTCCGCTGGCGCGCTTCTGCGAGACATAGCGCCACAGCGGAACGCTCATCCGCCGCACGTGTCGTGCAACGCTGAGGCGGGCGGTGCTTGGGCCGGGCACGACGATGCTGGAGAACACGTCGATGAGCGTGTTCAGCGTAATCAAGAGCCCGATTGCGAATTCGACGACGATCAGGAACAAAGACGATCTTTCGGAGCGAAGGCGAGGCGACCGAGGTCATGTAGCGCGGCCCCGCCTTTCGGCACCGGACCGCGCACCTCCCGAGCGGCTTGACCTCGGGCTTTGCTGCCGGAAGACTCGGGCGCCGGAGGACACGCCCATGCTGATGAACGCCGCCGATTATCGCGAGTCGCTGCGCCGCTATTCGCCGCGCGTCTTCGTCAACGGGCGTAGAATCGAGAGCGTCGCCGACGAGCCTTTGCTGGCGCCGGGCATTGCCAGCGTCGGCGTCACCTACGATTTCGCCAATCGCCCCGAGCACGAGAAGCTTATGCGCGCGCGGCAATCGACGTCGGGCAAGATTGTCAATCGCATGCTGCATATCGATGAGAGCTCGACCGACCTTCTCTACAAGCTCGAGGCGGTGCGGCTCGTCTGCCAGGAATCCGGCTGTGCGCAACGCTATCTCGCGCATGACGCGCTGAACGGCATTCTGCAGGCGACGAAGCGTTGTGACGATACGCATGGGAACAACTATCACCAGCGATTCTTGGCGTACCTGCATCGCGTACAGGACGAGGACATGGCGCTCGGCATCGCCATGACCGACGCGAAGGGCGACCGCTCGAAACGCCCCGGTCAGCAGGAAAATCCCGACGTTTACGTGCATGTGAAGGAGCGACGGCCCGACGGTATCGTCATTCGCGGCACGAAGGCGATCGTCACCGGTGCGCCATACATGCACGAGTTTTTGCTGATGCCCTGCCGCACGATGACGAAAGCGGATGCCGATTTCGCGGTGTGCTGCGCCGTGCCGGTCGACGCGCCGGGCGTAACGATCGTCGCCAAGCCCGCGGGCCGCCCGGGCGAGGCCGCGGCAAAATTTTCCGCGAAATACGGACAGTCGGTCGGCGTCGTGATGTTCGACGAAGTGTTCGTGCCGCACGAGCGCGTCTTCCTCGACGGCGAGACAGAAGACGGCGGTTATCTCACCACGTCATATGCGACGCACCACCGCCATTCCTGCATCGGCGCGCGCGCAGGTTTCGGCGATCTCCTCATTGGCGCCGGCGCGCTAATGATCGAGGCGAACGGACTCGATCCCGAGCGACACGGCCATATCCGCGATGCGATGGTCGATCTCATCAAGATCGTGGAGGGCTTCTTTGCATGCGGTGTCGCCGCGTCGGTCTATTGCAGGAAGGATGCGTCGGGTTCTGTCATGCCGGACACGGTGTTCGCCAATGTCGGCAAGCTGCTCATGTCGACGCAAATCTACGACATGCACCGTCTGGCGCATCACGTGTCGGGCGGATTGGTCGTGGCATTGCCCGGCCCGGACGAAGATCACAATCCTGAAACTGCCGCGTCGCTCGCCGCCGTGCTCGGCGGCCGCGCCGATGTGCCCGTGCAACAACGCGCCGAGGTCGCGCGCTTCATCGAGGATCTCACCGCGTCGCATCAAGGCGGCTGGTATTCGGTGATCTCGCTGCATGGCGGCGGCTCGCCGGAAGCGATGAAGCGCGAGATTTGGCGGAACTATCCCGTCATGGAGCGCGTCACGCTGGTCGAGCGGTTGCTCGATCGCGATGTGCTCGATCGTGGTCAGCGCGTCTCGAAACAGCCGGGGCGCTGCTGTATTACCGGTTGCGAGGTGCCGGAGCTTCCCGCCGCGGCGGAGTAATTACTCGACGCGGATGTCTTCGCCTTCGAGATAATCGGCGTCGTCCGGCAGCGGCTTGTTCATCTGCATGACGCCGATGCCCGCCGCGGCGCCGATGGCGAGCGCGGCGAGGCCGAGATAAACGCCATTGTCGCGCATAATGTCCTCGGCATAGTCGCGTGCCGGGCCGATATGCACGCGTGCGTCATTCGCATAGGACGCGGCCGTTTCGACGGCGTGCCCGCTCGAGCGGACCGCATCGCGCTTTAGCCGCTCGGCCGTATCGCGCGCGCTGTCCATCAGCTCGACGGCAGAACGTAAAGCGTTATCCTTCAGCTCCGTCGCGCGTTGGCGCAAGGCGTCAGCCGTATCGCGCGCGGTTTCGAGAGCGACAGTCGCGCCGCCGATTGCCTTCTGCTCGATTTGATCGCGCGTCCGTTCGTAGCCGTAGCCGGCAACGCCGCCCGGAACATAAGCGCCGGGACGATCCGCATCGTACGGGTCGATGTCGATCTCGCGCATGCTGGAGCGTCCAAACAAAGCAGCGACGCCGGCGCCGACGAGCAAGGTCGCGATCGGCGGCTTCTGCCAAAGCCGGTAGGCAATGCCGGCGCCGATCGCCGCGACCGCAACCGGGTTGTCCGTGGCGCGGCGTTTGAGATCCGACACGAAGCCGTCGATCGCGCCGGTGACCTTCTGCCGCGCGGAATCGATCACCTCGTCCTTGTACCCGGCCGCCTCGGCAACGAGCCCGTCCTTGACGCCGTTGACCGGCGCGCCCTTCAGCTGCGCGACGCGGTTGACGAGGCGCGCTCTCGCCGCCTCGACATCGCGTTCCAATGCATCGACTTCACGCATCGAACATGCTCACGGCGTTTTTCCGGCGCGACCGCCGCCGCCCGACGCAACAGCGGCGAACGGCTCGACGACATCCTTGGCGACATCCTTCAAATCGTCCGCGCTGGCGCTGACGCGTTCTTTCACGGCGTTCTTCAAGCGCTCCGTCGCTTCCGACGCGGCGTCGCCGAACTCATCGAGCTTTTGTTTTGCCGCTTCGCTCGCGAATTCCGCAACCCTGTCGCGGGTATCGCCCATGAGGCGGTTCTCCTGCGGCGTTGCGGGAATGATCGCGCCGAGTGTCGCGCCGGCGGCGAGACCGATGGCTGCGAGCAAGAGCGGCTGATCCTCGAGCACGTAGCTCGCGCCCGATTGCGCAGAAGAATACGCCGTGTCCGCGAACTCGCGTGAGCGTTCGCGCAACGCCCGTTGCGCATCGTCGGCCATGTCGGACAGCGAGTCGGTAGCAGAACGCGCGAAGTCGCTTGCTTTACCGCCGAGATCGCTGACCTGGTCGCGCATGCCGGATGCCATATCGCTCGCGCTTTCGGTCACGGCGGAGAAATCGCCTTGCGCGATTTTGCGGACCGCTGTCCGCGCGCGGCGCGTTGCGTCGCGGCTCGGCGGGCGCATGCCGGATAGAAGCAGGCTTGTTCCGGCGAGGAGCAGCAACAATCCGGCCGGCTGCGCCCGCGCGGCGCCGGCGAGGCGTTCGCTGAAGCTCGGCGTGTGCGGCCTTTGCGTGTTTCGGTGCGGCTCGTAGGAGCGCCCCTCGGAGTGATATTGTTCTGTCATCGGATTTGCTCCTTGAGCGTCCGTGTGGTTTCGCCGAGCTGCACGAGAGTCCGCTTCGGAATGAGATTGTCGGCGCTGGCCTTCGCGCGCGCGGCAAAGAAGATGATGGCGGCGACGACGAGCAACGCCACGGCGACGAGAATGTAGGACCAGTGCAGCGCGAGGCCGAAGCTGGCGATCAGGTGCACAATGCCGACGAGAAGCAGCAGCACCGCGAACAGCGCCAACATGCCGGTCGCAACAAACAGCACCGCCGCTTGCGTTATGTTGGCAAAACCGTGCTTCAGTTCGGATTGCGCAAGCCGCAGCTCCTTGCCGAAAAGATCGGTGAGATCGGCGAAGAGATCGCCGAGGCTGCGGGCCGCCGCACTTATTCTGTGAAAGTCCGACATTTACGCGTTCGCAGATCGCGACCTGTTTGACGATTGTCCCGCATTCGTGTGTCCGTGCGCGGAGGACTGGGCGCGGCGCGGCGAGGATTGCGCCGCGGACCCGTACGAGGACTTGTGCGACTGGCCGCTGCTTTTGGCAAAACGCGAGAGCAACAGGCCGACACCGGCGGCGGCGCCGAAAACGATGAGCGGGTTCTGCCGCGCGTATGCAGAGCCCGCGTCCAAAAGTTCGCCGAACGTCTTGGTGCGGATTTGCTCGGCAAGATCGTCGCCGCGGTTGGCGGCGGTACGCAGCGCGTAAGCGACGGGCGGTAACGTCTCCTCCAGCTCGACCGCGGCCGCGCGCATGGATTCGCTTGCCTCTTCGACAAAGCCGGCGCCGGTCGAAAGCTGCTTGCTCAATGCATCCGCCAATTTCTCGCTGCCGTCGCGCGCCAGCAGCGCGGCTGACCGCTTCGGCTCGCCGGTTGCATCTTGGGCGACGGCGGCGAGACCCGAGGCTGCATCTTTGCCTTGCCCGACGAGGTCCTCGGCTTTGTCGGAGAATTGATCCGCAATGGAGGAGTTGCTGCCGGAGCGGTTTGCCGAGCTCCTCTGGCCCGGATTGTTGCTTCTGGTACTGCCCGTATTGCTCATCGCGCGAAGTCCCCGTGGCTCAGACCACAAACATCGACTGAGCTTGTTTGTTCCCGGGGAGTACAGGTTGGACAACGCGGCGACGCGGCTAAGCTTTATACGACGTGTTTAGTAACGGTGACGGGCAGGCACATGGACTTTGAAACCAGTTCAAATGCGCGGATACGACCTCCTTCGGCTATGCGACGCATGACGTCCCGAACCAGCCGCAGCCGCTCGCCGATTACGACGCGTTCGGCAGCGATCCCGTTCTGCAGAAGATCGTCGCCGCGTTCGATGCCGATTGGGCACGCGCGCCACAAGGCATTGACGCCGGTGCGATCGCACGAGGCGCCGTGCCTGCTTTGGAATAGAGTGCTTACGCCGCCGTGCGCTGTTCCTCGCGCGGCTCGGCCACCGCGCTCAGCGCCGCCGGATCGCGCGCGAACAAATTCAGCTGCCCACCCGGCGGCACCGGCGACACGAACAAATCGGTGCGGAGCTTCAGCCTCTCCCGCGTGAAGCCGAGGCGCTCTGCCGCGACTTCGAACCGCCGCCCGATCATCCAGGCATATGGGCCAGACCCGGTCATCCGCTCGCCCCATGTGGAATCATATGTCTTGCCGCCGCGCGTCGTGCGCACAAGCGACATCACGTGCTTGAGCTTGTCGGGGAAATTCTCCTGCAGCCATTCGCTGAACAGGTCCCTGAGTTCGAGCGGCAGCCGCAACAGCACATAACCGGCTTCACGCGCGCCCATCGCATGCGCGCGCGTGAGAATCGTTTCGATCTCCGAATCGTTTATCGCCGGGATGACAGGTGCGGTCATCACGCCGACGGGAATGCCGGCTTCCGCAAGCTCATGGATCGTGTCGAGCCGCCGCTCCGGCCGCGGCGCGCGGGGTTCCATCACGCGCGCGAGATGCGGATCGAGCGTGGTGATCGAGATCGCCACCTTGACGAGGTTCTTCTTCGCCATCTCCGACAAGATGTCGATGTCGCGCGTGACCAGCGCCGATTTCGTCACGATGCCGACGGGATGATTCGTGCGCGCCAGAACTTCGAGGATCGAGCGCATGATTCGGTAGCGCCGCTCGATCGGCTGATAGGGATCGGTGTTGGTGCCGATCGCGATCGTGCGCGGCCTATAATTTTCCGCCGACAATTCGCGTTCGAGCAATTGCGCGGCGTCCTGCTTGACGAAAAGCTTCGATTCGAAGTCGAGCCCCGGCGACAATCCCATGAAAGCGTGCGTCGGCCGCGCGAAGCAATAGACGCAGCCATGCTCGCAGCCGCGATACGGATTGATCGAGCGGTCGAAGGAAATGTCCGGCGATTCGTTGCGGGTGATGATCGTCTTCGGCTTCTCGATGCCGACGACCGTCTCGAAGGGCGGCATGTCGTCGAGGGAGTTCCAGCCGTCGTCGATCTCGATGCGGCTCTCCGTCTCGAACCGGCCGCGACGATTCGTCAGCGTGCCTCGCCCGCGCCGCCGTTCGACGCCGAGCGGCTCGGCCGGCTCGCTGAAGCGCGATCCGCTATGGGCGCCAACAAAGGCGCGGGAGCTTTGGGGCCCGCTACGCAGGGCCCCTGAGGAAGCCTGTTTCAGAGACGCATGACCCATTTCTGCCTCCTCGGCTCTGACGCTCACGCCACTCGGTACGTGAACACAACAAGAACAAGGAACAGATACGGAACATAGTCCTAGTCGTCAAGAGCCAAGTCGCACGCCAATTCTACGCGCTTGGTCACCCTTCAAAAGCCGCGCGCCTGGCCACACGCGGCTCCCGCGCCTAAGAGAACGCATGCTGACGGCAATTGTTCTCGCCAATGCGCAAGAAAAACAGGAGCTTGCGCGCCGCGCCCCGGAAGAGGCGGCGCGCACGCTGGCGTTTCTCGTGTCGGCGGCCGTGCAAGGGCTCGTTCGCGACGCGGTGCTGATCGGCGCGGAGAGCGCGGCCTTGCGCTATGTCGCCGACTATGCCGGCTGCACGCTGGTGACGGAACCGGAGCCGGCGGCGGCGCTTGCCGCCGCATTGGCCGCCGCGCGCGGCGAGCATGTTTTCCTGCTGAAAGCGGGCTACGCGGCGGAGCCGCCGCTCATCGACGAAATCCGCGATTTCCTCGAATTCGGCCGCGGCCGCGTCGGCGCCTGCGGACTCGTGCGCGAAGCGCCGGGCAATTTCGCGCAGCGGCTTTTGCCGCGCACGTCGCCGCTCGCGGGCCTTGTCGCGCCGCATGAAAAATCCCGGGCGGCGCCAGCCCGCAACCTCGAAGATATGGCGCGCCGCCTGCGCCCCGCCGTCACGCTCAACGCCAGGGCGCGGCGCTTGATCTACTGATCGGCGGTGCGCGCTCGCGCGAACGTGTTGCACGAATCGATCTGGCCGGATTGCAGCCCGCGCTGCAGCCATTGCACGCGCTGCTGCGACGAGCCATGCGTAAACGAATCCGGCACGATGCGTCCTTGACCGGCCTGCTGCAGGCGATCGTCGCCGATGGCTTGTGCGGTCCTGACCGCCTTCTCGACGTCGCCCTGTTCGAGGAAGTGCCAGCGCTGCTCGGCATTCGCCGCCCAGACGCCGGCGAGGCAATCGGCCATAAGCTCGACGCGCACGGAGATCGAATTTGCGTCTGCTTCGCTTTGCGCGGCGCGCTGCGCCTGCTGTGTCTTCGGCAAGAGGCCAATCAGGTTTTGGATGTGATGGCCGTATTCATGCGAGATCACATAGGCGTAGGCGAAATCGCCGCCGCCGCCGAGCTTGCGCTGCATGTCGCGGAAGAACGACATGTCGAGGTAGATTTTGCGATCTTCCGGGCAATAGAACGGACCCATCGCCGATTGCGCCGTGCCGCAGCCCGAACGCGTCGCACCGCTATATTCGACGAGCGTCGCCGGCGTGAAGCGCACGTTCTTTTGTTGCGGAAGGATATCGCCCCAGACCTTCTCGTCGGCCGCGACGATTGCGGAGACGAAGCGGCTGAGCTGATCCGCCGGCTGCTGTTGTTGTTGCGTCTGGCGCTGCGGCTGCCGGTATTCCTCCTGTTGCGAATAATCCTGGCTGCGCCCGCCGGTGAGTATCTCGGCGCCGCCGATTAGCACGGCGGGATTGATGCCGAAGGCATAGCCGATGAGCCCCAAGATGATGATGGTGCCGAGGCCGAGACCGCCGCCGCCCACCATGCCGCCCATGCCGCCGCCGAAGCCGCCGCCCGGATCGCCGCGGCGATCCTCGATGTTTTCGGACTGGCCGAAATCTTCCCATTTCATCGCGTATCACCCAGGAAATGTTGCTCGACCCGTTCCGGCAACGCCGCAGAAGCCGCGGCGTTGCTTTATGTTGACGAAAGTGCGCGCGAAAGCTCGCGCATGTCGCGCCAGGCAAGCCGCTTGTGGCCGGGCTGGCGCAAGAGAAAGGCCGGATGCAGCATCGGCATGGCGCGCAGCGCGCGCGCGCCGGCATCGTATTGGAGCCAGCGTCCGCGCGTGCGCATGATGCCGTCTCTGGCGCCGAGCAGGATCTGCGTCGAGGGATTGCCGAGGCAGACGAGGATGTCGCATCCCGAAAGCTCGATGTGCCGGCGTGTGAAGGGCAGGCAGGCCGCCGTCTCGAGCGGCGTCGGCGTGCGGTTCCCCGGCGGCCGCCACGGCACGACGTTGGTGATGTAGGCGCTGGTGCGGTCGAGCCCGATCGCGACGAGCATGCGGTCGAGGAGCTGCCCGGAGCGGCCGACGAAGGGTTTGCCCGCGCGGTCTTCCTCGGCGCCCGGCGCTTCGCCGACCAGCATGATGCGCGCCTGCGGGTTGCCGTCGGCGAAGACGAGCTGCGTCGCAGTTTTCCTGAGTGCGCAGCCCTCGAAGCCGTCGAGCGCCCGGCGCAAGTCGTCGAGCGTCTGCGCCCGCTCTGCGGTCTCGCGCGCTGAAAGAACGACCGCCTCGCTGGAGAGCGCCGAAATCGCCGCCGGCGGAATCGCCGGTGCGCGCGGGATGGCGGAAACCGGCGCAGCGCGTGGCGGCGGCTCCGGGGCGCGCCGCGCCAACGCGGCCGGCGCCGGCTTCACTTCGCGTTCGGCGAAGCGGTCGCGCGGCTCATCGTCGAGCGCGAGGTCGACGCCGATATCGTTGTACCAGCGCAGCAAGGCGGCAACGGATTGAGGGGTCGCGTCGGGCATTCCGATCTATCTAGACCCACGCTCCCTGCCGCGAAAGCCGCTTGCCGTTCATTCGAATTCGACGGACAGGCCGTGGCGTTCGCATTCCTCTTCGACGGCGCGCAAAATCAGTTGCAGCTCCGCGACTTCGATCGCCACGTCATTGTCGGGCGCGTCCCATGTCTCGATGTCGTCGAGATGGATGATGAAGTCTGGCGCTTCGCCTGCGTCCGGCGGCGGTGCCGCGGGCGTGATCGTCAGGACGCGGCCGCCCCGGCGCACGCGGATCGCGCCTTCGGTGACTTCGACCTCAAGAAAGCGCGAACGACCCATCCAAGCCGCACCACATGAATTCGGCCGAGCGTGCTCTGCGAGCCTCGCACGCTCGGCCATAAGAAAAGCATACACGCGCGGAACCGGATCGAGGAAACCGGATTGAATCGCCGGTGCGAGACCTCTGCAAGCCGCACCATGAAGAGGCCACCATGCTCCTTTGGATACTTTCCTCCGGCGGCGTTTGCACGCTTTCCGGCGCGCTCGGTCTCGGCCATGTCTACGAGCTTGACAGCGCGGGCAAAGGCGTTGCGCTGATCGTCTCTGTGATCACGGCGATGATCTTCTTCGCGGCGATGGATATTCGTGACGAGAAGCTGGTGGCGATTCCCGCGAAGCGCGACTAAGCGGGACGCTAGACTTCGAGGTAGGCGCGGCGCAGCTCCTCGTTGCCGCTGAGTTCGCGCATCGTGCCAGAAAAGCGCATCTCGCCCTTTTCGATGACGTAAGCGCGGTCCGAGACGAGCTCGGCAAACGGCAGGTTCTGCTCCGACAGAACGATCGCAACGCCGGTCTTCTTCAGCTCGACGATCATGTCGGCCATGGCGTCGACAATGATCGGCGCGACCCCTTCGGACGGCTCGTCGAGCAGGATCAGGCGCGGGTTTCCCATCAACGTGCGCGCCACCGTCAGCATCTGCTGCTCGCCGCCGGAGAGACGTGCGGCCGAGCGATGGCGCGCCTCGGCGAGATTGGGGAAGAGCTCGAACAGCCGCTCGGGTGTCCAGCCTGCACCGGCGTCGGCGCTTCGTGCCGATTGGCGCCCGACTTCGAGGTTTTCGAGGATGGTGAGATCGGTGAAGATGCGCCGATCCTCGGGCACAAAGCCAAGACCAAGCCGGGCAATCTCATAGGTTGGAAGAGCCGAGATGTCTCGACCGGCAAGACGGACGATTCCGCTCTTGCGCTCGATCATTCCCATGATCGATTTCAAGGTCGTCGATTTGCCGGCGCCGTTGCGGCCCATCAGCGCGACGACCTCGCCAGGCTCAACGTCGAAAGCGAGATCGAACAGTATGTGCGCGGCGCCGTAGAACGCATTCAACCCGGAGACGGCGAGGAGCGGCGTCTCGCTCATCCCGGCACGTGCTGCGCAACGGTGCGGCCGGAGCCGAAATAGACTTCGCGCACTTTCGGATCGGCGCGCACCGCCTCGCCGGACCCTTCGGCGATCAGCTTGCCGCGCGCGAGCACGATCATGCGGTCGGCAAACGCAAAGACCACATCCATGCTGTGCTCGGTGAACAGAACGCCGATCTTGTTTGTCGTGACGAGTCGCTTCGTCAGCGCCATCAATTCGTTGCGCTCGCGCGGCGCCATGCCGGCGGTCGGCTCGTCCATCAGGAGCAGCTTCGGCTTGTTGGCAAGCGCGATCGCAAGCTCGATGCGCTTGACGTCGCCATAAGCGAGCACGCTTGACGGCCGGTCGGCATGCGTTTCCATGCCGACTTGTGCAAGCAAGGCATGCGCTTCGTCGCGGAAATGCGCGGTAGCCGGCCGCCACGCACGGAACGTGCGCTTGGCGTGCGAGATCAGCGCCATCTGCACGTTCTCGATTACCGTCATCGAATGAAACGTGGCGGCGATCTGGAACGTGCGGCCGACGCCAAGCCGCCAGATATCGCGCGGCTTCTTTGATGTGATGATCTCGCCTTCAAGCAGCACGTCGCCGGCATCTGCGCGCAGCTGGCCGTTGATCATGTTGAAGCAGGTCGACTTTCCGGCACCGTTCGGACCGATCAGCGCGAGCAGTTCGCCGTGCCCAAGATCGAAAGAGACATCGTCGACGGCGCGCACGCCGCCGAAGCTGCGGGTCAAGCCGCGTACCTGCAGAAGCGGCGTCATGGCCGCTTCCACGCGCGCGCCGACCGGCTTTGTACCGTTCCCGCGATTCCTTGCGGGAAAACGAGGACGAGGAGGATGATCACAACACCAAGAAGCGCGCGCCAATATTCCGTCTGGCGCGCAACGCTGTCCTGCAAGGTCAGGAACGTCACGCTGCCGACGATCGGACCGACCAAGGTCCCGATGCCGCCGAGCAGCACCATGATGAGCCCGTCCACCGAGCGGCCGATCGAGATCGTCTCCGGCGAAATGCTGCCTTTCGAGAAAGCGAAGAGCCCGCCGGCGACACCGCAAATCGTGCCGGCAATGACGAATGCCGTCCATTGCACGCGCACGCCGCCGATGCCGATCGCCTCGGCGCGCAGCGACGAGTCGCGCACGGCGCGCATCGCATAGCCGAACGGCGCGAACAGAATGCGGCGCACGAGCAGCACGCCCGCAACGCAGAGCGTCAGCGCGAGGTAGAAGTAGGCCGCCTTCGATGCGAGCCATGGCGCCGGCCACACGCCGATAATGCCATTGCTGCCGCCGGTCAGTTCGTCCCATTGGAACACGATCGACCAGACGATCTGCGCGAAGGCGAGCGTCAGCATCGCGAGATAGACGCCGGACAGACGCACGCAGAACCAGCCGAAGAGCAATGCACCGAGCCCGCCGACAATAGGTGCGGCTATGAGCGCAAGCTCCATTGGCACGCCGGCATTCTTGAAGAGAAGCCCGGCACCGTAAGCGCCGAGGCCGAAAT
>JAFAVH010000102.1 GCA_019242655.1 Methylobacteriaceae bacterium | reverse complement strand
CTCGGCGCAAAGCACAGTTTCGCGTCATGACCGTTCTCGAAGTCCGCGACCTCAGCGTCGCCTACGACGATCTCGTCGCTGTTCGGAGGCTGTCGCTGTCGGTTGTCGCGGGCGAAATCCATCTCCTGCTCGGTCCCAACGGCTCGGGAAAGACCACGACGCTGCGCACCATTTCGGGACTGCTTCGCCCGCGTGCCGGACGTGTCGAAAGCGATGGCATGAGCCTCGTCGGCCTCACGCCTGATGCGGTCGCACGAAGCGGCATCGCCCACGTGCCCGAGAACCGGCGCGTGTTCTCGACACTTTCGGTGGACGACAATCTCGTCGCCAGCTACCTGCCAGGGCGCGGTCGCAAACTCGCCTCCGTGCGGCAGGACGTCTTCGACCTCTTCCCGCGTTTGGCGGAGCGGCGTAAGCAGTTGGCCGGCTCGCTCAGCGGCGGCGAGCAGCAGATGGTGGCGATCGGTCGCGCGCTGATGAACGCGCCGAAGCTGATGATGCTGGACGAGCCATCGCTTGGCCTTGCACCGCTGATGACAGATCTCGTGTTCACCAAGCTCCACGACATCGCCGGCACCGGCATCGCGGTTCTGCTCGTCGAGCAGAACGCATCGGCGATTGAGCTCGCGGATCACGGCACCATCGTGGCGAACGGCGAGATGCTCCTTTCCGGCGACCGCGCAGCGCTGACCAAGTCCGAATTCGTCGCAAGAGCCTATCTGTCGGCATAGGGAGGACGAGTGATGTTCACCAGACGTCAAGCTGGCGCGATCGTTGGAGCAACGGCGCTTGAACTCGCCACGCGCCGCCGCGCACTGGCGCAGGCCGACGAGATCGTGATCGGGGCGCCGAACGCGATGACGGGCGGGTTCGGGGAGGCGGGCCTGCGCGTCGTGAGCGGGCTCGAGATCGCTGTCGATCAGATCAACGGCGAGGGTGGGATCAAGTCGCTGAACGGCGCCAAGCTCCGCCTCGTCGCCGCCGACACCGCGGACAATCCGACGCAGGCGACGAGCGTGACGCAGCGGCTGATTACGCAGAACAAAGCGGTCATGCTGGTGGGCGCGAACACAAGCGCCATGACCCTGTCGGCGCAGATCGAAGCGGAACGCGCCGAGGTTCCGCTGCTGACCACCTCCTACGCAGACCAGGTGGTCGAGCGGGGGCTGCGATACACCTTCAAGCTACCCCCGCAGGGCAGCGCCCTTGCCGACCTTGGCGCACGCTACATCATCGACATCTTCAAGACCTACAAGGGCACGCCGCCGAACCGCGTGGCGTTTTACTCTGGTTCGGATGCGGCCAGCCAGTCGCAGCTGAAAGCGGCGCCGGAGTTTGCAAAGAAATACAACCTCAATCTCGTCAGCACGGTCTCGTTCGCGACGGGGCTGACGGACCCGACCGCGCTCGTGTCGGCCTCACTCCAGAACCGCCCCGACGTCATCTTTCTCAGCTCCTTCACGGCGGACGTGATCCTGGTCACGCGAGCCCTCCGGGCCGTTGGGATCACCGCGCCGATCATCACCGGCGGCGGCGGGATCGCGACCGACGCGACGGGTTCGTCGCTCGGCAAGGCGGCGAACGGCTTGATGGGGATCGTGTGTTGGATGTGGGACTTGCCGGTCGACGGCGTGAAATTCGTCACTGATCGGTATCACGCGCTGAACCCGAACGCACCGTTTCCGCCGGCCTCCGAAACGATCGGCACCGGCTATTCGCTGGGCCTCGTCATCCGCGCCGCGCTGGAAAGCGGCGCGACGCGCGATCCAAAGACGCTGCGCGACGTGATCGCCGGGCTTGACGTGTCGGCGCCGATGCCGGGCGGACACATCGCGTTCGACACGCGCGGCCAGAACAAGGACATCGTCCCGATCATGGTGAGCTGGATCGATGGCCAGTTGCGCACGGTCTGGCCGAAGGAGTTTCAATCGCGCCCGCCGATCTTCTGAGTACCTGGGAGGCAACAATGGCATTCACGAGGCGCGACATTCTGCTCGGTGCGGCGAGCGCCGCCGCCGTGGTCGGCAGCATCAACCGGCGGGCCGAGGCGGCGGACTTCAACATCCGGCTCGCGACGCAATACAACCCGAACCAGCCGATCGGAATCGGCTACGATCGCTGGGCGGAGGCGGTTACGAACCGCTCTCAGGGCCGCGTCGCGGTGCGGGTGTTCCACAACCGGACGCTGATCGACAGCGTCGAATCCTTTGCCTCCGTGAAGTCCGGCTCGGTCGAGGCGAGCAACATGATCGCGGGTTTCATGACCGGCGATTTGCCGGACCTGTCCGCTTTGCAGCTGCCGTTTCTCTTCGACGATCACGCGCATTACCGCCGCGTGCTGCAGGCCGGCGCGTTCGACGCCATCGGCAAGCTGTATGAGAAGAACAACATCAGGATCCTCAACTACTTTCCCAAAGGTTCGGTCCATTTCTACGACCGCGCCAAATTTCTCGCGACACCGGCCGCCTTCAAGGGCGAGAACATCCGCACGGTGGGCGGCTATCAGAGCAGGATGGTGGAAATCCTGGGCGCCAGCGCCGTCACGCTGCCCGGGGGCGAGGTGATGCCGGCGCTGCAGCGTGGCGTGATCACCGGGCTGATCACCAATTTCGACGGCTATATCGGCTATAGCTGGTATCGCGACGCAAAATACGTGTTCAAGATCGGCGCGGCGGAAGACGGCGAGGGGCTCGGCGTCAACCTCGCTCTGTTCAACCGCATGCCGCCTGATCTGCAGGCTGTCCTGGTGCAAGCCGCGCGCGAGATGGAGGATTATGAATGGAACGAGATCGGTCGCATCGACGATCGGGGTGGCGACGAGGAGAAGTGGAAGCAACTCGGCCTGAACGTTCGCATCGCCACGGCTGACGAACGCGCCGCGTTCCGGGAAGCGCTGCAACCGCTCTACAACAGCGCCAAGGCAGAA
>JAFAVH010000353.1 GCA_019242655.1 Methylobacteriaceae bacterium | reverse complement strand
GTCTATAACGACGGCCGGCTCGGCGGGGACCTCGGCGGTTCCGCCGCGCAATCGGTTATCCTGATGCTGATCGTCGTCGCGCTGACAAGCCTGCAATTCCGCTTCGTCGAGCGCAAGGTCAATTACTGATGGTCGAGAACCGGCGCTTCGGCAACCTTCCTGCGCATTTCGTGCTCATCGTCGGCGTGATCATCGTCGCATTTCCGGTCTACCTCGCCGCGATTGCCTCGACCCATTCGGCCGAGACGATCGCCAACGGGCAATTGTCGCTTCTGCCGGGAGACCAACTGATCGAGAATTATCGCCGCGCGCTTTTTGTGGGCACCAGCCGCACCACGCGGGCGCTCGTCGCGACGATGCTCCTCAACAGCTTCGTCATGGCGATGGCGATTGCGATCGGAAAGATCGCGATTTCGTTGCTATCGGCCTTCGCCATCGTTTACTTCCGCTTTCCCTTCCGTAAGACGACGTTCTGGGTAATCTTCTTGACATTGATGGTTCCGGTAGAAGTCCGCATCTACCCGACCTATGCGATCGCGGCGGACCTCAATCTCCTCGACACGTATACGGGCCTTGCTCTGCCGCTGATTGCGTCCGCGACCGCGACCTTGCTCTTCCGGCAATTCTTCATGACGGTGCCGGAAGAACTCACTGAGGCGGCGCAGATCGATGCGGCGGGCCCGTTGCGCTTCTTCCGCGACATCTTGCTGCCGCTGTCGCGCACCAACCTCGCGGCGCTATTCGTCATTCTCTTTATTTATGGTTGGAACCAATACCTCTGGCCGCTCTTGATCACCACGCGCGACGATATGCAGACCATCGTGATCGGCATCAAGAAGATCGTCGCCACGCACGACGCGCTGACGGAATGGCAGCTGGCGATGGCAACAGCAGTACTCGCGATGCTGCCGCCAGTCGCGGTCGTGATCTTCATGCAGAAACTTTTCGTCAAGGGCCTGATCGAGACGGAGAAGTAATGGACCGCCGACCCATACGCGAGAAAGAGTCAACGTGAATGGCTGACGTTCAACTCGCCGACGTCAAGAAAACCTATCCCGGCGGATTCACCGCTATCCATGGCGTGTCATTCGTGGTGCCGGATGGCGGCTTTTGCGTTCTCGTCGGCCCGTCGGGTTGCGGCAAGTCGACCCTGCTCAGGATGATCGCCGGGCTCGAGACCATCACATCCGGTGAAATCCGCATCGGCGATCGTGTCGTCAATCAGCTCGAGCCGACCGAGCGCGACATCGCCATGGTCTTCCAGAATTACGCGCTTTATCCGCATATGAGCGTCTACGACAATATGGCTTACGGCCTGCGTAATCTGAAGACGCCGAAGGCCGAGATTGAATCGCGCGTCGCCGAAGCCGCACAGATTCTCGAACTCGACACCGCGCTCCTGTCGCGCAAGCCTCGTCAGCTCTCCGGCGGGCAGCGCCAGCGCGTCGCCATGGGCCGCGCCATCGTGCGCAAGCCGAAGGTCTTCCTGTTCGATGAGCCGCTGTCGAACCTTGACGCGAAGTTGCGCGTGCAGATGCGGATCGAGATCAGGCGCCTGCAGCGGCGGCTGCAAACCACGACGATTTACGTCACGCACGATCAGGTCGAGGCGATGACGCTCGCCGACATGCTCGTCGTCCTCAATGCCGGCCGCACCGAGCAGATTGGCGCGCCTCTCGAATTATACGAGCGGCCGGCAACTTTGTTCGTCGCCGGCTTCCTCGGCTCGCCGCCGATGAATTTCCTCAAGGGTACGCTCGAATCGCCGGTATGTGTGCGGCTCGATGACGGGAACGCGATCGCCTGTGAGGCCGGGCATGCTGCAGTTCCGTCCGGCACGCGTGTCGTCGCCGGCGTGCGGCCCGAGCGCGCCTTTCTACGCCCGGCCGGCGAGGGCCTAGCGATGAAAGTCGAGCTCATCGAAGAGCTCGGCGTTGGCCGCCTCGTGCACGGCCAGCTCGCAGGTGCACCGATGACGGTTGCGATCGGCCCCGATCAGCAGCTTCCTGGAAACGAGACGATCGGTATCTCCATCCCCGCCGATGCGGTGCATCTCTTCGACGCGGAGAATGGCAGGCGACTGTAAAAGCTCCGGCAGCGCCTTATCTGTTGTGGTAACGGCGCTTTGTTGCTAAGAGCCGCGCTCCCGCATCCGATCGCCGGACGCTTGCCGGCCCGCTCGGTTCGAGCGGAACCCTCGTCATTACCGGGCTAATAGCGCCCGCGCGAGGACCCGACGACCGGATGCACCCGTAACACGAACCGCCGGCATCAGCCCGAAACGGGCGCTCTAGGAGAATTAATGGCCAGTACTGCAGCCGCTGAGCTCGCGCCGACGCGCGAGGATTTTGCCGCTCTGCTCGATGAGAGCTACGGCGATAACGAAGCCTTCGAAGGCTCGGTTATCAAGGGAAAAGTCGTCGCCATCGAGAAAGATGTCGCCGTCATCGATATCGGCCTCAAGACCGAAGGCCGCGTCCCGCTCAAGGAATTTACCGGCCACGGCCGGGATCCCGCCCCTGATGTGGGCGACGAGGTCGAAGTTTATCTGGAGCGCGTCGAGAACGCCCTCGGCGAAGCCGTCATCTCGCGCGACAAGGCGCGCCGCGAAGAGAGCTGGGTCAAGCTCGAAAAGGCTTTCGAAGGCAACGAGAAGGTCGAAGGCATTATCTTCAACCAGGTGAAGGGCGGCTTCACCGTCGATCTCGACGGCGCCGTGGCGTTCCTGCCGCGCAGTCAGGTCGATATCCGCCCGGTGCGCGATGTCTCGCCGCTGATCGGCGTGCCGCAGCCGTTCCAGATTCTCAAGATGGATCGCCGCCGCGGCAATATTGTCGTGTCGCGCCGCACCGTGCTCGAAGAGAGCCGCGCCGAACAGCGCCACGAAATCGTCGCCAACCTCGAAGAGGGCCAGGTCATCGACGGTGTCGTCAAGAACATCACCGATTACGGCGCGTTCGTCGATCTCGGCGGCATCGACGGGCTGTTGCACGTGACCGACATCGCCTGGCGGCGCGTCAATCATCCGAGCGAAGTCTTGAATATCGGCCAGACGGTGAAGGTGAAGATCGTCAAGATCAATCACGACACGCACCGCATCTCGCTTGGCATGAAGCAGCTCCTCGAAGATCCGTGGCAGGGTATCGAAGCGAAATATCCGGTCGGTGCGCGCCTGCATGGACGCGTGACCAACATCACTGATTATGGCGCATTCGTCGAACTCGAGCCGGGCATCGAAGGCCTGATCCACGTCTCCGAAATGTCGTGGACCAAGAAAAACGTGCATCCCGGCAAGATCGTCTCGACCAGCCAAGAAGTCGACGTGCAGGTGCTTGAAGTCGATTCCGTCAAGCGGCGGATTTCGCTCGGCCTCAAGCAGACGCTCGCCAATCCATGGGAGGCTTTCGCCGAGAAATACCCGGTCGGCACCGAGGTCGAGGGCGAGGTCAAGAACAAGACCGAGTTCGGTCTGTTCATCGGCCTCGAGAACGATGTCGACGGCATGGTCCATCTCTCGGACATCGACTGGAACAAGCCGGGCGAACAGGCGATCGAGGACTATAAGAAGGGCGACATGGTTCGCGCCAAAGTCATCGACATCGATGTCGAAAAGGAGCGCATCTCGCTCGGCATCAAGCAGCTTCAGAGCGATCCCTTCGCCAAGGCTGGCGATGAAAACGACATGCGCAAGGGCGCGGTGGTGACCTGCGAAGTGACCGAGGTGAAGGACAGCGGCATCGACGTGAAGATCGTCGGCACCGACCTCACGACCTTCATCAAGCGCAGTGAGCTCGCGCGCGACCGCGGCGATCAACGTACCGAGCGTTTCGCCGTGGGCGAAAAAGTCGATGCGCGCATAACGCAGTTCGATCGGCGCGCGCGCAAGATCGCTGTCTCGATCAAAGCGCTCGAAGTCGCCGAGGAGAAAGAGGCGATCGCGCAATACGGGTCGGCCGATTCCGGTGCTTCGCTCGGTGATATTCTCGGCGCGGCCTTGAAGGCACGCGGCGACAGCGAGCCGAAGAAGAAGAAAAAGGCTGCCGAAAGCGCAGAGACCGAAAGCGCGGAAGACGCAGAAAACGAAGGAACGGAAGAATAAGCATCCTCAATCGGCGGCGCTGCGCGTGGTGCAATTCCATGCCGGCGCCGCCGATTTCGTTTTTCACCTCCGGCTTGCTCATAAATCTCCAACGCCATAGGTTCGGCGCGATTCCTTCAAGCGCTTCAATCCCATGACCTCGATCCCGCCTGATTATATCGTCGACCGCCGCAACTTGCGGCGAAAGCTCAGCTTCTGGCGCATCATCGCACTTGCCGCAGTCCTTATCGGCATCGTCATTGTCGGCCTTCGCATCACCGGCGGCACGCCGGGGACGCGACTCATCCCGCACATCGCCCGTCTGTCGATCGAAGGCGTCATCACCGGCGACAAGGATACGCTGAAGCTGATTGACGACATCGGCAATTCACATGCCTCCGCCGTTCTCATCGAAATCGAAAGCCCGGGCGGGACGACCACGGGTGCGGAGCGGCTTTACGATGCGCTGCGGCGGCTGGCGAACAAAAAGCCGCTCGTCTCCGTGATCGGAACGGTCGGCGCATCCGGCGGCTATATCGCGGCTTTGGGCGCGGATGAGATTTTCGCCGAAGGCAATTCGCTGGTCGGATCGATCGGCGTGCTGTTTCAAATCCCCAATGTCTCGAAACTTCTCGACACTGTCGGCGTGCAGGTCGAATCGATAAAATCTTCCCCGCTCAAAGCAGCGCCGAGCGGTTATGAGCCGACGAGCGAGGCCGCCAAGCAGGCCCTCAACGCGCTCGTTGTCGACTCCTACGATTGGTTCAAGGGCCTGGTGAAAGAGCGCCGCAAGATGAGCGATGCCGAGCTTACCACGGTCGCCGACGGACGCGTTTTCACCGGACGGCAAGGCATCAACCTCAAGCTCGTCGATAAAATCGGCGGCGAGCGCGAAGCGATCGAATGGTTGGAAGCCGAGAAGGGCGTTCGCAAGGGCCTTCCCATCCAGGATTGGAAAAAGGGTCGCAGCCTCGAACGCCTGGGCATTTTCGGCGCTGCCGCGCGCGTTGCGGAACTGTTTGGCCTCGAATCGCTTGCCCAAAACCTGGACCGTGTTGATTTTGCGCAATCGCTTCGCGTTCTTGACGGTCCGTTGGCGATTTGGCAGGCTGACCAGCTCCAATAAGCCTTAGAATTCCGGGCATTCGACGGCAGGCCGTATTTTGCCGCTTTCGGGGAAGATCGGACGCAAAGGGAGTTGCGAGTGATCAAATCCGAACTTGTTCAGCGGATCGCCGATCGCAATCCGCACCTTTATCTTCGTGATGTCGAAAACATCGTGAATGCTATTCTCACCGAGATCACCAATGCGCTGTCGCGCGGTGATCGTGTCGAGCTTCGCGGCTTCGGCGCTTTTTCGGTAAAGCGGCGCGATGCCCGTGTCGGTCGCAACCCACGCACCGGCGCGCATGTTTCGGTGGAAGAGAAGTCCGTGCCGTTTTTCAAGACCGGCAAGGAAATGCGCGAGCGCCTGAACGACGACCGCGGGACTTAATAATGCGCACCCTGTTCCGTCTGTTTGTCATCGTTCCTATTGCAATCGTGCTTTTGATGTTTGCGTTTGCGAACCGGCATCTCGTCACGGTTTCGTTCGATCCTTTCGCCGGAAACGATGTTGCCGGCCCATCGATCACGGCGCCGCTTTTCATTTTGCTGATCCTGTCGATCGGCGTCGGCGTGATCCTTGGCGGGCTCTCGTCCTGGCTCAAGCAGGGGAAGCTTAAGCGCGCGGCGCGCGAGGCCCGCGCCGAGGCCGACGAGGCACGTGTTGAGGCCGCGCGGCTCAGGCGCGAGATGCTGGTCAATCCACCAGTCGTGCCGGCGACCGCGTCCACCTCGTCCGCCCTTACGGTGCGCCGCGACGCGGCGTGATGCCCCGGCCCTGGGCTCATTGCCGGAGCGCTTCTGGTCTGGCAGACGGTAGCCGCCTCAACTGACCTTAAGCCCCGTGAGCCAGTCCCAAACCGTCGTGAAAATTTGCGGCCTCTCTTCCGCCGCGACACTGGATGCCGCGCTCGATTCCGGCGCCGACATGGTGGGATTCGTGTTCTTCGATCCGAGCCCGCGCAATCTGTCGCCGGGTCAGGCGCGCGCGCTCGGCGCAAGCGTGCGCGGCCGCGCGCAGAAGGTGGCGCTGACGGTCGACGCCAGCGACGCAAAGCTCGATGCGATCGTCGCGGCACTCGCCCCGGACATTCTGCAGCTGCACGGCAAGGAGACGCCTGAGCGCGTGCAAGACATCCGCGCCAAGTTCGGCATACCCGTGATGAAGGCTATCGGGATCGCGTCGCGCGCCGACCTCGCCAAGGCCGATGCGTATATTGGGGTTGCAGACACCCTGCTCTTCGACGCCAAGCCCGCGCCCGAGGCGGTGCTGCCCGGCGGCAATGGCCGGGCCTTCGACTGGTCGATCCTGAAGGATTTCGCGGCGAAGGGGCCGTGGATGCTGTCCGGCGGGCTCGACCCGACGAATGTGGCCGACGCGCTGACCGCGACCGGCGCGCGGGGTGTCGATGTGTCCTCCGGCGTCGAGCGCGCGCCGGGCGTGAAGGACCCTGCCCGCATCGCCGCATTCGTCGCCGCCGTGCGCGCGCTTTCCCCGGGCGCCCCGAGCCGCTAGAAGGCGGCGCTGGAGCTAACCTTGGTCAAACCCGAAAACCCGAATTCCTTCCGCACCGGGCCCGACGAAACCGGCCATTTCGGCATGTTCGGCGGCCGCTTCGTCGCCGAAACCCTGATGCCGCTCATTCTCGATCTCGAGCGCGCCTACGGCGAGGCGCGCCGCGATCCGGCATTTCATGCGGAGCTTGCGAGCCTCCATACGCACTATGTCGGGCGCCCGAGTCCGCTTTATTTCGCCGAGCGCATGACCGAGCATCTTCGCGGGGTTTCGGCAGCTTCCGGCGGCAAGGGCGGCGCGAAAATCTATTTCAAGCGCGACGAGCTCAATCACACCGGCGCGCACAAGATCAACAATGTGCTCGGCCAGATCCTGCTCGCCCGCCGCATGGGCAAGAAGCGCATCATCGCCGAGACGGGCGCGGGACAGCATGGCGTTGCCACTGCGACGGCGTGCGCGCGCTTCGGCCTTGAATGCGTCGTCTATATGGGCGCGGTCGACGTTGAGCGGCAGAAGCCGAACGTCTTTCGCATGCACATGCTCGGCGCCGAAGTGCGTCCGGTGCAATCCGGCGCACGCACGCTCAAGGACGCGATGAACTAGGCGCTGCGCGATTGGGTGACCAACGTCGACAACACGTTCTACTGCATCGGCACCGCGGCGGGGCCGCATCCCTATCCCGCGATGGTGCGCGATTTCCAGTCGATCATCGGCGAGGAAGTGCGCACGCAGATGCAGGCGGCAGAAGGACGGCTGCCGGATTCGCTCATCGCCTGCATCGGCGGCGGCTCTAATGCGATCGGGCTGTTCCACCCCTTTCTCGACGATCGCGAGATCGAGATTTACGGTGTCGAGGCGGCGGGATACGGGCTCGACAAGCTGCATGCGGCCTCGCTCGCCGGCGGCAAGCCCGGTGTACTGCACGGCAACCGCACGTATCTGCTTATGGATGACGACGGCCAGATTCTCGAGGGGCACTCGATCTCGGCCGGCCTCGATTATCCCGGCATCGGGCCCGAGCATGCATGGCTGCGCGACACGGGCCGCGTGAAATACCTCTATGCGACCGACGACGAGGCGCTTGCGGCGTTCCAGCTCTGCTCGCGGCTCGAGGGAATAATCCCTGCGCTCGAGCCGGCGCATGCCTTAGCGCGCGTCATCGAGCTCGCGCCGCAAAAGCCGCGCGACCACCTCATGGTGATGAATATGTGCGGGCGCGGCGACAAGGACATTTTCAATGTCGCCGAGCACCTTGGGCGCGGCAAAGAAGCAAAGCCAGACTGACAAGCAAAGCGATATCAAGGAGAGGGACGTGAAGGCGTATTCATCACTGAAAATCGATCGCCGCGCGTTCGTCGGCAGCGTTGCGGCTGCAGCATTCGCCGCGCCGGCCGTCGTGCGCGCGCAGGACAAGGCTTTGAAGATTGCCGTTCTGCTGCCGCGCTCCGGATTTTTCGCGCAGGCCGGGCAGAGCTGTTATCGCGGCGCCCTTGCCGCGCCGAAAGTACTCGCCGATCTCGGCTACAAGGTCGAGCTCGTGCATATCGACACCGAGTCCAACGTCGATCTGGCGCGCACGCAAGCTGAGAAGGCGATCAACGACGGTGCCGGCTGCCTCATCGGCGCTTTCGATTCCGGGCAAACGCTGGCGATCGCGCAGGTGGCCGAGCAGCGCCAGGTGCCCTTCGTTATCAACGTCGCGGCGGCGCCACAGATCACCGAGCAGGGCTACAAATATCTCGTCCGCAATTTCCCCACCGGCGGACAGCTCGTCACCAACGGTCTACGCCTCATCAATTCGGTGTCCGACGCGACCAAGGTGAAATTCGAGACCGCGGTGTTCCTGCACGCGAACGACACGTTCGGCACGGCGCAACGCGGTGCAATGGACGCGATCTTCCCCAAGCAGAACATGCCGTTCAAGCTTCTGGAAAGCATCGCCTACGATCCGCGCGCGCAAGATCTCTCCGTCGAGGTCACGAAACTGCGCTCGCTCAATCCCGATCTCGTCATGGTCGTCACCCGCGCCGGCGATGCGATCAAACTGGTGCGCGACATGGTGCGCCAGCGCTTCGAGCCGAAGGCGATCATCTCGCCCGGTTCCCCGGGCCTCTACGACGAGGAATTCTTCCAGGCGCTTGGGCCGCTGTCTGACTTCTTTATATATAACCTGCCCTGGGCCAATCCGAAGTCGCCGATGACGCAGTCGCTCGAAACCTCGTTCAAGCAAGCCAATCCGTCGAACCGCTTTGCCGTCGACTGTTTCAACGCCGGCTTCACCTTTGAGGCGCTGCTCATCGCTGCGGATGCATTCAAGCGCGCGGGTTCGACGGACGGCCCGACATTGATGAAGGCGGTAAGAGAGACGAAGCTCGCCGAGCACGTCATTATCGGCGGGCCGATCGAGTTCGATGAGAAAGGTCAAAGCAAGAATATCGGTTCTGCCGTCGTGCAGAATCTGAAGCGCACGCCGACTGTCGTCTTGCCGGCCGACGTCGCAGCCGCGCAACCCGTGCTGCCGATGCCGAGCTGGCAGGGCCGCAGCTAAACCAACCCTCCCCCTTGTGGGGAGGGTCGATCGCGAAGCGATCGGGGTGGGGATACAATGTCGATGGATCTACCCCCACCCCTTGCCCCTCCCCACAAGGGGGAGGGGGACTGCCGATCCACGCATTTGCTTATTAAGCGATGACCTTCTCCCTTTATATCGAAGTCCTCGTCCAGGGCGTGCTGACCGGCCTCGTCTATGGCCTCATGGCGCTCGGCCTTTCCGTCATTTTCGGCGTGGTGCGCGTCGTCAATTTCGCCCATGGCGAGTTCGCTGTCCTCGCCATGTATGCGACGTTCGTGCTTTTCACCGCGACGCATCTCGATCCGATCCTCGCGGCGATCCCGCTTGCGGCATTGTTCTTTGTGATCGGCTGGCTGCTGCAGCGCTTTGTCGTTCAGCCCTTCATCGTGCGGCCGCAGCACGATCAGTTCATCCTGCTCGTTGGACTCGCGATCGTGCTCGTCAACGCGCTGCTCATGATTTTCGGGCCGGACTCGCGCCACACGAATCTTCCCTACGCGTATGACAGCTGGTTTGTCGGCCCTGTTATCGTCGACAAGGTTCGCGCTTATGCCGCTGCAGCCGCCGTCGCGGTCACCGCGGCGCTGTTCGCCTTCTTCCGTTTCACCCTCACGGGTACCGCGATCCGCGCCTGCGCCGACAATCTCACCGGCGCCGCCGTCGTCGGTCTCGACGTCAAGAAATTGTACGCGCTCACATTCGGCCTCGGCCTCGCCTGTGCCGGAGCTGCCGGGGCGATCATGGTGGCATTGACCGACGTCACGCCGATGCTTGCACCGTCGTTCACGCTGCTTGCCTTCACCATCGTCATTGTCGGCGGCCTCGGCTCGATGACCGGTGCGCTGCTCGGTGGCCTCCTGATTGGCGTCGTCGAGGCGGTTGCCAGCGTGATCATCGCGCCTTCGATGAAGAGTATGATGTCGTTCGCGCTGCTCGTTGCCGTATTGGCGCTGCGACCGCAAGGCCTCCTCGGAAAGCCGGCGTGATCGGGCAGGTTCTTGCCGGCGTTTCAATGCGGGCGCGCGTTCTGATCGCGGCGCTCGCAATCGCCATGCTCGCCGCACCCTTGTTTCTCGACCGCTATCTCATGTCGGTCATGATCCTTGTCTGCCTCGCCGCGTATACCGGGCAGGCATGGAACATCCTCTTAGGCTTTGCCGGCCTTCTGTCGCTTGGCCATGCACTTTATCTCGGCCTTGCCGCCTACATCTCCGCCGCGCTTTACGTGCATTACGGCATCGGCCCGTGGCTCGGAATATTTCCGGCCGTTGCGGCGTGCATCATCGTTGCGGCATTGCTTGGCTGGCTTGCCTTCCGCTTCCGCATCGAAGGCGTTTATTTCGCGCTGCTGACGATCGCATTCGCCGAGGTGGCACGCGTCGGCTTCGATCATATCGCGTTCACCGGCGGCGCCGGTGGTTTCTTCCTGCCGGTGCGCTCGGAAGATCAAGGCCCGTGGTGGAATCTGCGTGGCGGGCCAACTTTCTTCTATTACCTCGCGCTCACGCTGGCGTCTGCCGCCTTCGTGCTCTGCGCCTTGTTGCGGCGCTCGCGCGTCGGCCATCGCTGGCTGGCCGTGCGTGAGGATCCGGACGCCGCCCGAGCCCTCGGCATCGATGTTAATCGCGCGCGCATGTCGGCCCTGCTTCTCTCGGCTGCAATGACCGGCGTTGCCGGGGTCTTCCAGGCGTTTTACGCCAACAATCCCTTCCCCTCGCAGATTTTCGACATCTCGCGCTCGATCGACGTCATTCTGGCGCCGATCATCGGCGGGGT
>JAFAVH010000215.1 GCA_019242655.1 Methylobacteriaceae bacterium | reverse complement strand
GTCGGCGGTCATTCCGAAGATGAAAATATTGGCGCGATCGACGTTCTCGCTGATCTCGATATTGGCGCCGTCAAGCGTGCCGATCGTAAGCGCGCCGTTGAGCGCAAGCTTCATGTTGCCGGTGCCTGACGCTTCAAGCCCCGCAGTCGAGATTTGCTCGGAAAGGTCGGCCGCCGGAATGATCACCTCGGCGCGGCTGACATTGTAATTCGGCAGGAACACCACTTTCAGCTTGTTGCCGACGCGCGGATCGGCATTGACCACGCGCCCAACATCGCCGGCGAGCTTGATGATGAGCTTTGCGCGCGCATATCCGGCTGCGGCTTTGCCGGAAAGGATTTTTACGCGCGGTATCCAATCTTTATTCGGCTCGTCGACGATGGCGAGATAAAGCGCGATCGTCTCGAGAATGTTGAGGAGCTGGCGCTTATATTCATGAAAGCGCTTGATGTGCACATCGAATAGTGCGTCGGGATCAAGCGTCGCGCCCGCCTGATCGAGAGCGACTCGGGCCAATTGCTCCTTATTGCGGCGGCGTGCGGCGGCAACCTTGTCGACGAACGATGAATCCTCGGCAAAGCGTTCGAGCGCGTTCAAGTGCCGGGGATCATCGAGCAGCGCCGGGCCGATGGCGTCGACGAGCAGCTCTGTCAGAAGCGGATTGGCGCCGTAGAGCCAGCGGCGGAATGTGATGCCGTTCGTCTTGTTGACGATGCGGTCGGGATAAGTAAGCGCAAGATCGTGGAACACGGTCTGCCGCATCAGCTCGGTGTGCAGCGCGGAGACGCCGTTGACGTGGCTCGATCCGACGAAAGCGAGGTAGCCCATGCGGACGCGGCGTTCGCCATGCTCTTCGATGAGCGAGACTGCGGCGTAGCGCTCGGGATCGTCGGCGACCGGCTTCGGCAATGCGTTCAAATGGAAGAAGTTGATGAGGAAGATGATCTGCATGTGCCGCGGCAACAGCCGGTTCATCAGCGACAGCGACCACGTCTCCAGCGCTTCAGGCAAGAGCGTGTGGTTGGTGTAGTTCAAGGTGCGCGTGGTGATGTCCCACGCCTCATGCCAGCCGAATTCGTGCATATCGAACAGAAGCCGCATGAGCTCGGCAACCGCCATCGCCGGATGCGTGTCGTTCAATTGCAGGCAGGCATGTTCCGGCAGCGACGAGAGATCGCCATGCAGCGAAATGTGGCGGCGGATAATGTCCTGCAGCGATGCGGAGACGAAAAAGAATTCCTGCCGCAGACGCAATTCCTGTCCCGCCGGCGTCTCGTCGCTCGGGTAAAGCACGCGCGAGATCGCCTCGACATAGTCGCGCTCGGCAAAGGCGCCGACATGATCGCCGCGATTGAAGCGCTCGAGATGGATCGGATTGCGCGAACGCGCCGACCATAGACGCAGCGTGTTGGCATGGCGGCCGCGCCAGCCGATCACCGGCGTGTCGTAGGCGACCGCTTGCAAGGTCTCCGCGGGATGCCAGATGCCGCGCGCAATATCGCCGTCGCGGCCGATATATTCGACAAAGCCGCCGAAGCTCACGCGATAGGAGACTTCGGGCCGCTCGAATTCCCAGGGGTTGCCGAAGGAAAGCCAGTCCTCCGGCACTTCGTGCTGCCAGCCGTCGATCATCACCTGCCGGAACAGGCCGAAATCGTAGCGAATGCCGTAGCCGTAAGCGGGAATCTTCAGCGACGCCATGCTGTCCATGAAACAGGCAGCGAGGCGGCCGAGGCCGCCATTGCCGAGCGCGGCATCGGGCTCTTCGACGATGATTTCGTCGAGATCGATGCCGAGTTCCGCAAGCGCGCGGCGGGCCGTGTCGATGAGCTGCAGATTGCGGAGGCCGTCGGCAAGCAGCCGCCCGAGCAGGAATTCGAGCGAGAGATAATAGACGCGCTTGATCCGTTTGAGATTGGTCAGTCGTGTCGCATCCATCCAGCGATCGACGATACGGTCGCGCGTTGCCAGCGCCGTCGCCATGAACCAGTCGCGCGGCTGCGCGGTCGTCAGATCCTTGCCAACGGAATAGAGGAGCTTGGCGACGATCGCGTCGCGCAGTTCCGCGACATCGGGATCGAGCACATGCGCTGCCGCACTGTGCCGGCTTACCTCCAATGCTTTGTGGGCTTCGGCCACCATCTCCCCCTGGCTGCCCTAATCCTACGAATGCGCACTCACATATTTCGGGCCGACGCGGCTTACGATCAGGATCGTGAGAATGCCGAGTCCAAGAAGGCCGACCGCATACCAGAGCCCTGAGTTGAAACTCTGCGTCAGGTCGCGCAGGAAACCGACAATGGTCGGGCTCGTCGCCGAGCCCAGAATGCCGGCAGTGCTGATGAGCGCGATGCTGGCCGGCCGCTGCTCTCGCGTGAGAAGAGGCGTGCAAAACGCCCAAAACAAGGCCATGCCTGTAAAGGCACCTACGGACACGAGAATCAATCCTGCCAGTCGGATATCTGGAATCGCACTCAAGACCACAATTGTCCAGCCAAGCCCGGTGAGGCCGAACAACAGGATCGTGTGCCAGCGCCGCTCGCCTGTTCGATCGGAATTGGCGCCGACAAGCACCATGGCGACGATCGTGAAGATCGGCGGGATGGCGCCGACGAGCCCGACGACAAGCGGTTTCGTGCTGCCGCCGAGTACCTCGCGGATGATCTGCGGCGACCATGTCGCGAACGTGTTCAGCGAATTGACGAGGCAGAAATACGCGAGACAGAGCAGGAGCACCGTCGGGCTGCCGAGCTCCTGCAGCATTGTGCGCTGCACGGTCTGCGGTTTGTCTTCGCGATCGCGGGCGAGGCTGCGCTCGAGCGTGGCGCGCTCTTGTGCCGTGAGCCATGTCGCTTCGGAGGGCCGGTCGGTAAGGAAGCGCAGCGCAATGAAGCCAAGGATGATCGACGGCACGCCCTCGAGGAGGAATAGCCAGCGCCAGCCGGCGATGCCGAAGGCGCCGTGCATGTGTAGGATGGCGCCGGAGATCGGCGAGCCGATCAGCATCGTGACGGGCATCGCCGTCATGAACACGGTCATGACACGCGCGCGATAGGCGGTCGGGAACCAGTAGCTCAGATAAAGCAGCATGCCGGGCACGAAGCCGGCCTCGGCCAGCCCCACGAGCGCGCGGACGAAATAGAGGCTGTTTGCTCCGGCAACGAGCATCGTTGCCGCCGAGGCGATGCCCCATGTGATCATGATACGCGCAATCCAGCGCCGCGCGCCGAAGCGCACGAGCAGGAGATTGCTCGGGATCTCGAACAGCATGTACGTCGTGTAGAAAAGCGTGTTGGCGAAGCCAAACATGATAGCGGTCAGCTTCAAGTCCTGGTTCATCGTCAGCGCGGCGTAGCCGATATTGATGCGGTCGAGATAGGCGACGATGTAAAGCGCAAAACAGAACCAGATCAGCCGGTGAAAGACCTTGCCGATGACGGCCTTCTCTTCGGAGGCTTGCGCTGCGGCCGCCGATGTCAGCGGCTGATGCAAGACTGTGTCGCTCATCGTTTCCTCCGAATTTTGTCGCTATGCGATGCAAGCAGCGGCGCGTTCGGCTTGCCGCTGTGTCGCTTGCATCGGCGGCCCGGCCGACGCGCCGCGGATAAGATCGATCAATGCGAGCGCGTCCGCCGGGACTGCGTTGCCGCGCCAGCCGACATGCTGGTCCGGCCGCGCCAGAACGAGCGTCTCGCGATAGAGCGAAGCGGCTTCCGGCGAGTCGATGTCGCGCACTTCCAGCGGTACGCCGTGGCGTTCGGCGGCCTGCATGAGCGGCGCGACGTCGATCGTGCGATCGAAGCGCAGCAACGTGTAGAAAGGCGCGAGCACATCATAGAGCGAACGCCTGTCGGCGAGCCAGATGTGCGGCAGGCGCGCGCCCGGCACGGTCGAGGGGGTGAAGTCCGCCATCGTGTAGGCCGGCGGCACGTCGCCGTCATAAGCGATGATCGGCGAATCCTCGTAGTAGTAGCCGAAATTCAACCCGGCGCAGCAATATTGCTGCACGTTGAGATCGTAAGCGGACTTGCCGAGTGTGGCGCGCTCGCGCGCGCCTTCTTCGCTGTCTTCCTCGATGTGCGGCGGCACCCCGCTGCGCTGCGCTGTCATGGCGATTGCGTGATTCATCGCAAAGCGCGAGACCTGCTCGGTGATCGGCCGGCGCTCGGCTTCGTAGGCAGCGAGAATGTCCGCCGGCGCCCAGCCCTGAAGATGCGCGGCGATGAGCCAGGACAGGTTCACCGCATCCGCGATGCCGGCATTCATGCCGTAGCCCGCGAAGGGCACCCAGATATGCGCGGCATCGCCGCAGATGAAGACGCGGCGGTCACGGAATTTGTCGGCAAGCAAACGGCGCCCGATCCAATCTTCCTTGCTGATGATCTCATATTGGAAGTCAGGCCCGACACCCAAGATGTTCCGGATACCGGCGTCGCGATCGAGCGCCTCGAAATCGGTCTCGTCCTTCTTGAGATAAGAATGGACGAGCCAGGTCTCGCGTCCATCGATTGCGTATACATTTCCCGAGCGGCGCGGATTGAGCGCGAACGAGCCCCAGGCCGGCGTGCCGCCTTTCGCGCGCAGCATCGGCAGAAGCTTTGGTGCACGAATATAAGTCGATTGCACGCGCTGCAAGACCGGATCGCCTTCGAGCACCGCCCCGATCTGGCGGCGGATGTCGGAGCGCCCGCCGTCGCAGCCGATCATGTAAGCGCAGCGGATGCCGATGGCGTCGCCTGTATCGAGATCGCGGGCATCGGCGCTGACGCCGGCTTCATCCTGAACGAAGCCGGTCACCTCGGTGCGATTTAGGATGCGCACCTTGCTCATCGCCGCCGCGTGCGCGAACAGGATTGGCTCGAGGTAAATCTGGTTGATGCGATGCGGCGGCTCCGGCGTCGGCCACCACGTGTCGGGTCCGTCTTTTGACGTATAACGTTCCGCGCGGCACGGAATCTTTATGCGGGTCAATTCCGTGCCGAGAAATGTGGTGCGATAGGCAATGTCGTTCGGATAATCCGGCGGCAATCCTGCATCACGCACGGCGCGCGCGACACCGAGACGCCGGAAAATCTCCATCGTCCGCGCCGCGACGTGATTACACTTCACGTTGGGCGGCTCGCCCGGCGCGCGAATTTCTGCGACCATCACGTCGATGCCGCGCCAGGCGAGGTCCATCGCGAGGCTGAGACCGACGGGCCCTGCGCCGACAATCAGCACGCTCGTTGTAATGTCAGGCTTCATTCGCTCGGCAGTTCCACGTGCGAACAAAAATTCGCCGCGCAGTTTATAGCCGCGCCGCCGCCGATCCAAGCGCCGGAACGAGCGGCGCGCCAAAGAGGCGGGCGACGCGCCGCTGCCAAAGCCACCCGACCGGTGTGACGACAAGCTCCATCGCAAGCGCGCCGAGCATCACCGCGCCGGGATTGCCCCACGTGAAAAGACCCAACAGGCGCGCGAAGCCGCCGAGCACGACCATGAATGTGAGAAGCGAAAAACGCGCGCTGCGCTGCTCGATGTCGGGAATGCTCGCCCAATAGGCGAGCCCGATCGCGAGCAGCAGCCCCGACAAATAGTGGATGTGGCTGTCGGCGGCGGGGTCCGTCGGCAAACGCACGAGCGACGCCGCACCGAACAACGCGCCGTAGCCGCCGCCGAGAACAGGAACCAGACCGGCCAATCCGATCGCGACCTGCAACGCGAGGCGCTCCGTGTTCCGCGCGTCGTCCTCTGCTTCGCCTCGATTCATCTTATGCCCGCGCGCATGAAGCTCTGGACGAATTGGCGCTGGAAGATGAGAAAGGCAATCAAGAGCGGCGCCGACGTCATCAAGGTTGCAGCGGAGATGATCGCCCAGTCGACTCCCTGATCGCCGGACGAGAACACTTGCAGGCCGACCGTCACGGGGCGCGATTCCACCGAGTTCGTTACAATGAGCGGCCACAGAAAATTGTTCCAGTGATAGCTGATCGAAACGAGGCCGTAGGCGACGTAGATGGGCTTTGCCAAGGGAACATAGACTTTCAGCAAGACCTGCAGATCGTTTGCGCCTTCAAGCCGGGCCGCGTCGTCGAGTTCCTTGGGCACCGACTTGAACGTTTGCCGCAACAGGAAAATGCCAAAGGCGGAGGCGATGTAGGGCAGGGCGATGGCAGGAATGGAATCGAGAATGCCGAGCGTGCTCATCGTGCGGTAATTCTCGACGATCAGCACGTCGGGCATGATCATCAGCTGCAACAGCACGAGTGCGAAGGCGATGCCTTTGCCGAAGAAGTCGTGCCGCGCGAACGCATATGCGGCAAGTGTGCACAGAACGACTTGTCCACCGAAGACCAGCGCGACGAGCACGACGCTATTAAAGAAATAGCGCGCGAATGGCGCCGCCGCCCAGGCGCGACGGAAATTGTCCAGCGTAAGCGGCGCATCGATCGCAAACCGCGTTGAGAATTCGGCGGGGTGGAAAGCGGTCCACACCGCGTAGAGAAGCGGCAGGATCCAGAAGATTGCCAAGAGCCATGAGGCGGCAGTCTCGGCAAGAAGGCCGCCGCCTTTCGGCGCATAGGGAGAGCGGGAGGCGGGCGCGCTCATCGATAATGGACGCGCCGGTCGAGCCAGCCATATTGGACGAGCGATATCGCGGCGAGAAGCGCAAGCAGTACCATCGTCAGCGCCGCGGCGTAGCCCGTGTCCCAAAAGCTGAAGCCGACCTGATACACGTAATAGAGGAGCAGCGTCGTCGAATTGTCCGGTCCGCCGCGCGTCATGACAATGATGTGATCGACGGTGCGGAACGCGTTGATGATCGCGTTGATGAGCACGAACAGCGTCGTCGGCATGAGCAGCGGGAACTGCACGCGGCGAAAGAAGTGCCAGCGCGACGCGCCTTCGAGCGCCGCAGCTTCTGCTAGCGAAGGCGAGATCTGCTGCAGCGCCGCAAGATAGAAGATCATGAAGAAGCCGGCTTCCTTCCAGATCGCGACGATTGTCACGGCGATGAGCGCGGAGGATGAAGAGCCGAGCCAATTGTGCGGCGGTCCGCCGAAGAGCGAGACGACCTGCTCCAAGAGCCCGTATTGCGGCGTGTAGAAGAACAGCCAGATATTCGCGACCGCGATCATCGGCAGCACGGTCGGCGTGAAATAAGCCATGCGCGCCAGTGCACGGCCGGGAATGCGGTCGTTGACCCAGATCGCCATGAGGAGCGCAAGCCCGGTCGCGAGCGGGATGCTGATCAGCGCGTACCAGGCATTGTTGGTGAGCGCCTGCCAGAACACCGGATCGTCGATGAGCTGGCGATATTGCTCGATTCCGATGAAATGCGCTGGACGCCGTGGGCGCGCCGTCGAGTAAAAGCTCTCGACGAGCGTCTTAACCGCAGGCCAGTAGGTAAACAGCGTCAGAAGAGCGATGGCCGGCAGGAGAAACAGCCAGCCATTGATCTGCCGCGCGATACGCAAGCGCTTTACGGGCGCAATCACCCTCAGCGATACGGCTTCAGGATGCGTTCGGCTTCCGCTTGCGCCTCTTTCAACGCGCGATCCGCGGGCTTGCTGCCGGTGAGCGTCGCCTGGATCGCGTCGTTGAGCGCTTTCGTTACGCGCTGATTCTCATGCGTCGACAATTCCGCCGTCGCGTATTTGAGCTGGTCGCGCGCCACCGCGGCCGGCGGGAATTTCTCGACATAGGCTTTCATCGCCGGCGTGTCGTAGGCGTCCGGCCGCACGGCGACGTAGCCGGTGTCGACGCTCCATTTCGCGGCCCGCTCGGACTGGGTCATCCAGCGCACGAACTTCACGGCCGCCTCCTGCTGGGCCGGGCTCGCCTTCTTCGAAAGGTAGAAATTGCCGCCGCCGGTCGGACTGCCCGGCTGTTTGTGCGCCGGCAATATCGCGACGCCGAACGGTAATTTTGCATTCGTGCGCACGTTGGTGAGATTGCCGGTCGTCGTCCACATCATCGCGCATTTG